>DASSGT010000253.1:0-11101 GCA_035693345.1 Puia sp.
TCGTTATCGATATCGCCAAAATTTGAACCCATCGCAAAAGCAACTTTGTTTAATCCCACTTTGGCGGATACATTTTCAAATGTTCCATCGTGATTGTTCCTGAACAGAATAATTTTCCCGTCATTGCCCTCCGGCAGTTGGAGGGCTTCTGCACCTGCATAATAGGCAAGTGATTTCGAGAATTCATATCCACATACCAGGATATCGGGCCAGCCATCGTTGTCATAATCCCAGAACCAGGTAGGAAAACTTCGATCAAGATTTTTTGCCACACCGGATTTTTCACTCACATCAGCAAACTTTACAATGCCATCTTTACCCGTTATGTTTTTCAGTAGTACTTTCTTCCGGTCGAATGAGGAAATAAAAATATCGGTTAGTCCGTCATTATCATAGTCGGCCGATGTAACGCCTTTTACGAACGCAGTTATCGCACAATTTGCACGGACGGCGGATTCGGTAAAAGTTCCGTTCTTATTATTGATATACAATTCACAGGGGTTGTTTTCACCACCTGGCGTTGTTTCATTTCCAATAAAAACATCCAGCCAGCCATCGTTATTAAAATCCGCCCAGGTAGCGGTCTGCGTGGGATGAAATGAAAGCAGTCCGCTTTCCTTTGTTACATCCGTGAAAGTGCCATCGCCGTTGTTTCTCAGCAGAGAATTGGGCTGGTTCCCAAACTTTCCGATCCACCCTCCCCGCATCACAAAAATATCTTTGAAACCATCGTTATTGTAATCTGTTTGCATAATATGCAAACCGCCGGGCAGATATCCAAGCCCTGATGAATCCGATATATCCGTAAAGGTTCCGTTTGCATTATTCCTGTAATAATGCATGTGATCGGAGAGTGACCATGTGCTCAGCACAATATCCGGATAGCCATCATTATTGAAATCATCGATGATACATCCGCCTGACATCGTTTGCTCGGTCAGTCCCAGGTTCGGCGCCACATTGGTAAATGGTTTCACCAGATTCAGGGAATCATCATTGATTATTTTTAAAAGATATTGCGGCGGCACATCCTGCGGGTATCTTCCGACGGACATATACGCAATGTTCAAAAGCCATCTGGATTCAACATCATTGCGGTCGCTGGCCAATATGGATTTATAAATTTCAATGGCTTTTTCAGATCCTGTTTTATCCAGATGCACACCTGCTTTTGAAATGGGGAAAATGCAGGACTCGGCGCCGTGGTTCTGAATGCAATTCAGTCTCTCGCCCATTCGCTGATAAGACAAAGCCATATTTGTCATCAACGATAACCGCTGATCCAAATTCCCTACGGGTATCCGGGTCAGCAAATCCTGATATATATCAATGGCTTTTTGCTCCTGTCCCAGATTTAAGAATGCACCTGCCTTGGCATACAGTGCTTTCATCTGCGACTCGGGGTCGGATGAAGCATGCAGGATGGAATCACAGGATAGGATGATCGCTTCGGGTGCAAAAATATTTGCCGGGTTGTTGTTATATTTTTCCGCCTCCTTTAAGAGATTGATCATCTCCTGATTGGGGAGCGGTTTCTGTCTGCAGGAAGCAAAAAAAACAGACAGGAAGATGAAGATTTGGCAAGAAATCCTGATGCTTTTATGCATAATTGAACAATATAGAACAATATGATTGCAATTTAATAAATGCGCTTACGGGTTACAAAGTCATAAATGAAATCTCATTTAATAACAGTTACTTTCAGTTGGGTAAACGAATGAGGGGGAAAACTGCAGGTGAGCCTGTCTTTCCCGGTTTCGATTTGTTTGATTACCGGAACATATTGTTCCTGCTTTTCAATGCTGAAAGGCTCGTCAATAGATTCCGCAGATACAACGTTTGCCTCGCACTTTCCCTTAAAGGACCCGGAAATATTAATCACGTCAGCGGTGATTGCTTTATTTTGATGACGGTTAATGACATTGATATACACCGACCCGTTTTCTTTTGAGTATACGGTGGTTACATCCAGAAAGGGAATTCCTTTATACAATTCCGTATTGAATGTATCGCATTCCACCCGGGTATCGATCGTATTACCCAGGCAGTTATTGGAGAACAGTTTGAACGTATAAAACAAAGGAGATTTGTAGGTTCCTTTTTTAACATCGTTCGACAGGAGGGAAGTCATGAGGGTGAAGTTTGCCATTTTCACCACATCGGCATGGCGTATAAACGAATTCAGGCTTTGGGCAATGGGAAGAATGTTTCTGAAACTTCTGCCGAAGGATCCCCACTCGTCAACAGAAATATAAACCGGATTTTTAAATCCCTTCATGGCTCTTGCAATATCAATCTGGTCGGAAGTTAATTTGATCCTGTTCTCGAAAATCATCGCACTCTGTCCCATCAATGAATAATAATCTTTTGCGTTTTCCCAATAACTGTGAATGGAAATGTATTTGATCATACTCCCGAGACCGGCCAGTACTTTACGGTTCCATTCAAGCCATTGACCGGTACTTTCGTACCAGGAGGATCCGGATGCAACAAATTCCAGTGAAGGATCCACCGATTTGATGGCTTTCGCGGCTTCGGTTGCGATTTTTACATAATCATCCGCTTCCTTATGACCGAGCTCCCAGGGCGCACCGTCGACCTCGTTGCCCAGATCCCAGATCTTAATATCGTAAGGTTTTTCATGGCCGTATTTGATTCGCAGATCAGAATAATATGTTCCTTTTTTATACCGGCAATACTCCACCCAGTTTACTGCGTCCTGGATGGTAGCCAGTCCGAGATTTACACAGACTATATTTTCACTGCCGATGGCCCTGTTCAGTTCAACCCATTCATCTGTTCCCACATGGTTGTTTTCGATACCACCCCATGCCAGGTTTATTCGGTGAGGACGTAAGTCTTTTGGCCCGATGCCGTCCTGCCAGTTATAGCCCATCACAAAGTTTCCGCCGGGCCAGCGCATATTGGTGATTTTAAGTTCCTTCATGGCATCGATATAATCTTTCCGGAAACCATTTGCATCCGCAAGCGGTGAGGAAGGATCGTATAAAGTACCATACAGCGTATTAAACTCCGCGGTATCCGGTAAACCTACGCGGGCACCGTTCAGGTGTATGGGTTCCATAAACACACCGTAAATCTTTGGATCTATGACAGCGATTGACCGGTCCGGATCAATTTTGATCGTGGCAGTTCCATCGCCTTTTACATTTTGGGCACACACCGGATATTGAAAAAAACAGAGAAGGCAGAGGATAGTAAATACAGGTTGAATGACTCCCGGAAAAAGTCTTTTGCGGACCCGGTCTTTTCGTTGTTCAGGAGATGGCATATACATAAAGTCGGTTTTAAGAGCAATCATCAGTCACCGTTGTAAGCATTTCTTAATCGGTTGGCGGCAATTTTTTTATGTTCAATTCTTTGTATCCATAACCGAAACCCGGGAATAAATGTCATACATACAGTTAAAAATAAAGTATTTTTAATAATGCGGCAGATTTAAATTTTTTGCCCATAGACCTTCCATTTGATTATCTTCAGGAAAAATTGTCAATCATTAAAAAGAAAGGAAATCCACGTTTGGAACGGCTTACGCATTACCTATTCGGATTGCTTGTCATTGTAAAGGGAATCGAAAAGTCTGAACATTTTAGTCAGCATCCGATATTGTGCCTGTCGATGTTTATTATTGGAGGATTCATCCTGTTTGCCAACTTCAAACATCATTTATTTGAAAAGTATTTTAAGGATTTCCATGTTATCCTTTTCCTTTGTGAGGGCCTGGTGCTTCTGGGTGTTAGTTATTATTATTTTTCTGAAGGAAGGAAAGGACTTCCCTATGCCTATTTAGCAGGCGCGGTTTGCTATATGATTGCGGCCGTTGTCAAATACCGGAAGAAATCAAGGGCAGAAAAAACCAGCGTTGAGGAAGGAGTGCCCGCTGTTGCCGAAATTGAACAGTAGATCCTCCTGCCGCCAGGCATTGACAATTTTCTTTCCAAAGGGCTATTTTTCGGACTGTTTATAACTCGATAAAAAACGATCAAGAGATAAAGGTCCTGAACCAATGATGATAAAAAGAATCAACAGCGCCATCACCAAAATAGACAACCAAAGCTCCGCATTAAAAAAGGTATTCAGAATGTTTACAAAAAATATTGCTCCAAAAACGATCGGTAACAAAAATACAGAGGCTAATCTGGTTAACAGCCCCAAAAAGATCATCGTCCCCCCAACAAGCTGGACATAGGTTGTATAGAAGATAATGGTGATTATCAGATCCTCTGACTGACTGATCAGTTTATTTTCGATGATGAGATCGCGGATATAAGCGGCATGAATAAAATATACATATCCCTTCACAACCAGTAAAAGTCCTACCAACATACGTATGATATCCAGCGTTTTTGGGTGGTGTGCATCCCCCCAGGTTCTGAATTTACTAAGCGGTGTCATGTGATCATATTTTATAATTGACTATTTCAATATCAGTACGGGCTTTAGGGGATATTGGTAAATCGCTTCCGAAATGCTCTTATGCGTTAATGAATACAGGAAACTGTGCCTGCCGGGCAGTGCGACAACCAGGTCAGCGGGATGTTCATTTAAAAAGTTATTAATCCCGTTTAATATGCTTGTATTATTTGAATAATAAACTTTATGATGGAAATCCTTTAAGAACTCATGCAGGCTGTTTTCATTTCGTTCAAATGCTTCATCCCGAAGTGGAGATTTTTCTTTCGGATCGACATGTAATATCATCAGTTCTTTGTCTGCCCACCAGGGTGATTTTTTTCGAAACCTTTCGAGTCTTTCTAATAGACCGGTCGCCTGTATATCGATTGGAACCAATAATTTCTGAATGGCTTTAAACCTGGAAATAGATGGCACGATTAAAACGGTTACCGGGCTGGCCTTGGCAATTTCAATAGTCTGTGAGGAAATAAAACTGTTGTTAAAATGGTTGTAATGATCACTACCCAATACAATCAGATCCGCTTGCTCGCTTTCCACTATTTCTATTATAGAACGAAGCAGGGGCTTTTCACTGACAGCGATAGAAACTTTTACACCCGGGGATGACTTATCTATGAATTCCTGGCGCCACTGCCGGAGCATTTCCATATCATTCTTTCTATGCTCCTGGCTGACATTTACATACTCTGTTGTCAGCAATACGTTTTCATAAAAGGAACTATAAAACGTTTTCAGTAATATAATGTGATCGTATTCAAAATTCCTGCTCCATGCCTGCGCAAATTCCAGGGCATTGTCCGATGTGGTTGTGAAATCAAGCGGAATGAGTATCGTTTTCATATCTCACATTATTATTGCTCCTTTCTCTGATTTCAGGTTTTCTGACATTTTCTTAACTACCTGAATAGCCTGTTTAATTTTTGTTTTCTGAATACCATCCGCGGCTGTGTCATACATTTCCAATATCCATGGATTCATTTTCTTTTGTAAAAGCCGGCCTTCTTTTGTAATATAAATCAGGTTATTGCGGCGGTCATCTGCGTCCACTTTCCTGCTAACCATATTCCTCTTAACCAGATTATCTACCAGGTAAGTCATACTGGATTTGTCCTTGATCACAATGTCAGCAATTTCCTGTTGATTAATTCCGTCCTTATTCCATAAGCAGGCCATGATTTCGATCATTTCAAAACTGATGTCGATTTGGTGCTCTTTTATTTTAGCCTGGATATACTGACGCAGAAAATTCCGCATCTCAATCAGGCATCTCCCTAACTCGCGGGCCAATTCAGCAGTATTTCTTGTATCCACGATGATTTTTTTCTACTATAAAGTTAAGACATTGATAGTAAGATATCAAACTAATATTATTTTTTGTAAGTATTTTCCTATGACTATTTAGCAGGCGCGGTTTTCTATATGATTGCGGCCGTTGTCAAATACCGGAAGAAATCAAGGGCAGAAAAAACCAGCATACAGGAAGAAGTGCCCGCCGTTGCCGAAATTGACCATTAGATTCTCCTGCCGCTAGGCATTGACAATTTTCTTTCCAAAGGGCATTAATGACAGTTCTATCATTTGGAAATGCTTCCTTCCAAACGGCAGGCCGATAATTGTAATACAAAGCAGTATTCCAAAAAAGAAATGGGAAACGGCGATCCAGAACCCGCCAAATATGATCCAGATAATATTGGCAAAGGTCTGCAGGCAACCCCCGGACGAATTATTATACACCACCTTTCTTCCGAAAGGCCACAGCATAAATTCCGCCAGTTTAAAACATTGCAGTCCGAAGGGAATACCGATGATAGTACAGCACAAGACGATGCCGCCAATCACATAACCAATAGCGGAAATCAATCCGCCAAACACGATCCAGATGAGGTTCCCCAGGAGGTTCAAAATATTTTTATTTTAATTAAAAACTTCAGAATTTTAGGTAGTGCTAATTTAGATACTTTCATACTTGTCTCAGCTTGTTAAAGAATTTACGCACAATAATAATCGGTTAACATTTTAATCGATCAGAATGGTTTAGATTGACAGTACCTCCCCCTAAAACAGTAGTATGAAAATCACCATTCTCACGTATGGATCTGCGGGTGACGTAGTTCCCTATATTTCGCTGGCCCTCGGGCTCATGGAAAGACATCACGAAGTCATCCTGGCTGCTCCCGGTAATTTTGAATCCCAGGTAAAATCCATGGGTATTCATTACAAACCCCTTCCGGGAGACACCCAGGCCATATTGGAATCTAAAGAGGGGATGGAGTGGATGGCTACAGGCAATACAAAATTATTTTTTAAGGAACTCAATGCGATTGCATCCAAAAACCAGTATGAAATGCAGCGGGATTCTGTTGCTGCCTGCAGCGACGCCCAGCTGGTCATCGCAGGCACTTTAATGCTTTTCTACGCGGTGACGATCTCAGAAAAATTAAGAATCCCACTGATCATTGCCATTGTGAATCCGGTTTGTACAGCAACCGGTGAATTTCCGCATCTGTTGATTTCACAAAAATCACTGCCCTTCCGATTCATGAATAAACTGACCTATAAACTTGTCAATAAGGAATTTCAAAAAAGCAGAATTGAAGCCATTAATGATTGGCGTAAAAAACTGGGTCTTGGTCCTGAGAAAAAAAATATCTACAAGAGGATCGATCAGCTGAAGGTTCCGGTCATACATGGTTATAGTCCATATCTTTTACCAAAACCATCGGACTGGGGCCCTCATGTTTCAGTAACGGGTATGTGGAAGGCCGACAGGAAATATTTTCCGGCACCATCGCAATCAACGGATCTGAGCGAATGGTTAAAAACCGGGCCGGCACCCATCTATTTTGGATTTGGAAGTATGCCTGTTTTGAATCCGAAGGATATTCAGAATATGGTTTATGAAATCTGCCGGGAAACCGGGGTGAGGGCCATTATCAATGCGGGCTGGTCAAATTTTGAAGACAAAAACAATCATCCCGATGACCCGGTATATTTTATAAGATACACCGATCTTGAATGGCTTTTTCCGCAATGCAGTCTGATCGTACATCATGGTGGTGTGGGAACAACGCATTTAAGCCTTGCGTCTGGTATTCCAACGATTATATGTTCTATTTTCTGGGACAATCCGCTATGGGGTGAACGCCTGAAGACGCTGGATGTCGGGGCGCATATCCGTTTTAAGGATCTTGATAAAGAAAAACTGCTAATGGCCATCCGGCAACTCCGGCTGGAGGATAAAAAAAAGAAAGCGGCTGACATTGGAAATCGGGTACGCGAAGAAAAGGGCTTGAAGTCAGCGGTGGACCTGATCGAAAAATATCTGTCTTCTGCACCTGTTTATAATTAATGAATCAGCGATTTTAAAAAAATATATTCCCGCTGGGCAGATAATTTTCCGTGTGTTCTCTCTCCCTATATATTTTTGTTTGTTATCCTGATTTCCCCAGCCTGTAGCTTCCTGCATCAGACACATCTCTTCGTAAAAGTGTTGAGGCCAGTACAATCACCCAAACCAGAAAAACACCGATATTCACACGTTCCCAGATTCCAATGAAAGGAGTCGGCAGATTTTTTCCGACATCAGGTGCTTCTTTAAATGTTAATACACCAAAAAATAAAAGAATGACAAAGGTGATGATGGAATAATAGCGGAAATGTTTGCCCAATGCCCTGGCTGCAAAAGCGAGCGCCGATAAAAAGAGTATTTCAGTCGTGACTCCCAGGGCGATGTGCATGGTGTCGGAAAATGTGGCGCCACCCGCTGCAAGGGTTTCCCGAAGGTGCATCGGTGCAAAGGGCCAGAAAACACCCAGTAATCCATAAGCGATCAATAATCCTCCTGTAATACGAAGGTTATGATTCTGATCAGCCGAAATCCAGACTCCCCATGCGAATGCGATGACAAGGATTGTATACGGAGTGCAAAGCCATATCCACAGCATTCTTGTGGGAGAATCAACTGCGGACAACTCGCTGACCGTTTGAGATGCGGCACTGTATTCCGGCCATAAAGTTGGTATATAAATATTCAATGCCATGTAGAGAATCGAAGAGAAAATACCACAGATAAGAAAAGTTTTCCGTGCCATGGTTCTAATGTTGTTTGACTACAAAATAAGGTGTGATATCACTGTCAAACAATGATTAAAATCATGACCCGACCTAATTTTAGTAAGATCTGAACCTGGAATTTGGGGAAAAACAAAAAAGCCTCACTATGTTTAAATAGTAAGGCTGCCAGGGTACGACATGCGTTTGTAGTTGGTTTTTCTAAGTAAGTCCGCTCAGTTTTTTCAAGGCAATTATTTTCTGAGATATTCTTTTTATCTCATTTAAAATAATTTTCGTCTTTGCAAAAATCTCATTATTCTCTATAGATTTTGTCAGGAAAATTTCATATTCTTTTAACTGAAGTTCTAAAGAGGCTATTTCTGCTTCATGGTTTGGGGGTTGTGGATCCATGCATTCTTTTAAAATAGATGACATCATTGTCAGTCTACAAAATGTTGTACGGCATTTAAATCCCTTAGATGGCGATATGTTGAATTTGGTTGGGACAAGACGCGGGAAAAGGAAGATTTACAGATCGAATTTGGAAAGATATTTTACAAACGTCAGGTTATCTGATAGTTAGACTCCAAACACCAAATAGCTGATAAAATCAGGAAATGTATGTTTGTTTATTTCCTGCACCAGCCGAATCAGGAGAAACCGGCGGCTGTTGCTGAACTGTTGCCCGGGATTTTGGTGGCATAGTTTTTTAGCTAGTCATGACAGTATGGGAAACTTAATAATACATAAAACAGGGGCGCAAAGAATTCATATGTGGATATTTGTGGCCGGGAGGCTCCTTGCATTGTCTGCAGCACTGGGCCTGATGATTTATTCGCTTTCATGGGCATCGGATGGATCGTGGAATACCGCGACCATTCTGTTTATTGCCGGTATGATTTTCTTTATTCCTTTTATTTTATTTGGAAGAAAAATGAAAGAAATAAAGAAATCAAAGAAATACAAAAAAAGAAATAACGCCATCATTGGATGGCGTTATTCCGGTTATTGAGAAACTCATCCCACCGCCGGCGGGATAAGTTTATATATCACCGGTGTCACTATACGTGATAATAGTGTTGAACTGATCAATCCACCGATCAGCACGATGGCCAGCGGTGCAATCAATGGATTTGTGGATAGTGCGATCGGCATCAATCCGCCAATAGCTGTGAGGGATGTGAGTACAATGGGAAGAAAACGAACTTCACCCGCTTCACGAATCGCGGATTCCAGATCCTGACCCTGGCTGCGCAGCTGATTGGTAAAATCGACCAGCAAAATAGTGTTCTTCACTTCGATACCCGCGAGTGCAATCAGACCGATGATCGCTACAAAGGACAACGGATAGCCGGTGATCCATAATGCCGTGGCAGCACCCACCACGCCAAGCGGAATAACAGAGAGTACGATCAGCGTGCTTTTAAAGGTGCCGAATATCAGCACCAGCGCAGCGATGAACAGGAAAACGGTTACAATAATGACGCTGGTAAATCCGCCAAAAGAGTCTTTACGCGATTCCACTTCACCGCCCATTTCATAAGTATAACCAGCAGGCAAAATCATTTTATCCATTTTACCGGTCACCTGTTTGATCACCCGGTCTGTGAGGAATCCTTTCTTCACACTGGCTTTGACAGATACCACGCGCTTTTTTTCCTGGTGATTGATCACCTGTGGGGAAGTCTGCAGTTTCAGCGCAGATACCTGACCAACCGGAACGGCTGCTCCCTGGTTGTTGTTTACATAAAGATTATTAAAAACATCCAGCGTGGGTATTTCTTCTTTGGTGCGCGTGAGCAGGATGGAATAATCCTTATCGTCCTGATCGGTGTATTTGCCCATATTCAGTCCGGCTACGGCAAGCCTTACGGTTCGGTCGATATTCACGGTTTGTATTCCGAGCAGCTGGGCTTTTTCTTTATTGATATCCACTTTGATATCCGACTTGAGCTGGTCCACCGGATTGTCAATGTAAATCGTACCGTCCGTATTCTGCAGCAGGTTTTCAACCTTTGCTGCCAGGCTGCGCAGTGTGTCCAGGTTATCGCCGAACACGCGCACTTCTACAGGCGCTACGACGGGCGGGCCCTGTTCAAAGTTTTTCACTTCTATTTTGGCACCGGGATAAGGTGTCCATTTTTTGCGCAGCGATTCAATGATCGCCAGTTTTTTATCCGGAGCCGTGTGATTGTCCAGCTGGACAAAAATCTGCGCATATTCCGACTTTTCGTTTTCAGGCACTTCATTATAATAAATGCGGGGATTGCCTTTGCCTATGTTACTCGCGAAATACGTGATGGCCGGCTCTTTTTTTAATTCTTCCTCAATATTCCGTGTAATGTTATCGGTATACAGAATATTGGACTGTGGCGGCGTAGAGATATTTAGTAAAAATTGTGGTTTTTCAGAAGAGGGGAAGAGTGCGAATCCAATGATATTGAAAACGTAGATCGAGAAACCAAATAACACCATTGCCGTAGCGATGGTAAATACCGGGCGGGTCAGAGAACGGTCGAGCAGCCGGGCATAACTTCCGTGTATGATCTTTTTCAGGCCCCGCATGAAAATATTTCCTTCGGGTATCATATGATTTTTCAGCAACCGGCTG
>DASSGT010000254.1:0-3366 GCA_035693345.1 Puia sp.
TGGTTTGACCACAGGGAAAGGTTTTCAGAAAACAAAACTTCGTGTTTCCTGAAAAAAGGAGAAAGGGCCATTTCTTCCTTCTGCAGATCACTGGCAAGAACGGCAAAGATCATGATTCCGTTCTTTAAGTGGCTGAAACGAACTGTCTGAGAAAACGCACATCATTTTGTGAATACAGGCGCAGGTCGTTGATGCGGTATTTCAACTGGCAGATCCTTTCCACGCCCATGCCGAATGCAAAGCCGGTATATTTATTCGGATCGATTCCAAAATTCTGCAGCATTTTCGGATGAACCATCCCGCTGCCGAGAATTTCCACCCAGCCACTGTGTTTGCAAACATTACATCCGGTACCGCCACAGATCAGACAGCTGATATCCATTTCTGCGCTGGGTTCTGTAAATGGAAAATAGGATGGGCGAAAACGGATCTTCACCGTTTTGCCGAACATTTCCTGCACGAAGAAATACAACGTCTGTTTGAGATCGGCGAATGAAACATGTTCATCCACATATAAGCCTTCACACTGCGTAAAAAAACAATGCGCGCGGGCACTGATGGTTTCGTTTCTGTATACGCGACCCGGACAAATAATCCGGATGGGTGGTTTTTGTTTTTCCATTACCCGCGCCTGAACACTGCTGGTATGTGTTCGCAGTAGCCAGTCTGGATTTTTATGAATATAAAATGTGTCCTGCATGTCCCGCGCCGGATGATCCTGGGGCAGATTGAGTGCTGTGAAATTATGCCAGTCGTCTTCAATCTCCGGACCTTCTGCAACAGAGAATCCGAGCCTTCCAAAGATTTGCACGATGCGGTTTCTCACGATGCTGATCGGATGTCTTGTTCCTGCCTGGATCGGATCGCCGGGCAGGGACCAATCTTTTTCGTTGGCAGTTGGCAGTTGGCGGTTGGCAGTTTCTTTTGCTCCGTCGTACTTGGATTCGGCGAGTTGTTTAAATTCATTCAGGATCTGACCGAATTCCTTTTTCTTATCTGGAGGAACATTTTTCATTTCCTGGAAAAGATTTTTCACGATTCCTTTGGTTCCCAGGAAACGTATGCGGTATGCTTCCGCGGCATCTGCACCGCTGATTTCCGTATCGTTGATTTCCTTCCGGTATGTATCCAGTTTTTCCAGTAATTCTTCCATGCCGCAAAGATAAAAGGAAAAACAAGTGTAAGTTTGTTTCAAATATTTGTACATGTTGTACAGTCTGCATATCCTTGACTACCTCGACCCCGTCAACACCCGTGAAATTTCCAACGATGATGAATATAAAGATGGGCAGGTCGGAAAATTAATTGAGGTCTATGAAGAAGAATTCCCCGATCTGTTGCAGTCGGATCTGATCCTGATCGGATGCCGGGAAGAACGCGGCGCCCGCCGTACACGCAACCTGCTCAGCGGTCCGGATATGATCCGGCGCCAGTTTTACCAGCTCTATCATTGGCATAGCGATATCCGGATTGCAGATGTGGGAAATATCAAACCCGGCTCTACACTGGCCGATACTTACGCCGCCCTTCGGTCGGTCATGAACGAACTGATCAACCTGGGAAAAACCGTGATTATCCTCGGCGGTTCACACGACCTGACCCTGGCCCAGTACCAGAGTTATGTAAATCGTAAAAAACTGATCGAAGTAGCCTGCGTGGATGCACTGGTTGACATCAATATTGAATCTTCCATGAAGAGCGAAAATTTCCTGATGGAGATGTTAACAGATGAACCGAATTTCATCCATCACTATAATCATATCGGTTTCCAGAGTTATTATGTCCATCCACGGATGCTCGAGACGATGGACAAATTGCGCTTCGATTGTTTCCGGGTTGGTAAAGTGAGGGAATTCATTGACGAGATGGAGCCCGTATTGCGAAATTCCAATATGCTGAGTTTTGATATCTGTGCTATCGCCCATGCCTATGCGCCTTCCAATCAGTTGTCACCCAACGGACTTTCGGGTGAAGATGCCTGTGCCATCATGCGCTTCGCAGGGCTGAGTCCGAATATCAACAGCATCGGCATCTACGGATATATTCCGGAGAACGATCTCAATGATTTAACGGCCAAACAGATTGCGCAAATGCTCTGGTATGTGATGGATGGAAGGAACAAGGGCCAACGTGAAGCCAGCTTACATGAGAAGGAATATTTCGTGGAATATCATACCGCTTTCGCAGAAGTGGAAACGACTTTTCTTCAAAGTAAAAAAACAAACCGCTGGTGGATGCAGCTCCCCGATCAGAAATATATCGCCTGTTCTTACCAGGATTATCTTCAGGCCAGCAGCAATGAGGTTCCGGAGAGATGGCTGAGGGCACAAGAACGCTGAAAGCTTAAAGCGTAAAGCATAAGGCGTAAGGCTTTAAATTCATACAAATTATCAATAAGAAAATTTTGATTCATACTTCAGGAAACTGTAATACTGAAAAAGCTTTACGCTTTATGCTTTACGCCTTAAGCTTGACAGTTAGCCTCTCAATCAGTCAAACCTCAGAAGCGCAATGCTGCCTTCCGGATAATACATCGCTCAAACAATTTCTGGATAACAAAGAACTCAGAACCGCGCATGTGGGTGTTTATGTTTACGACGACTCTGCAAAAAAAGTAATTGCCGATTATCAGAGCAATAAATATTTCGTTCCGGCGAGCAATACGAAATTATTTTCGCTGTACGCCGGGATGAAATATCTGGGCGATTCTCTGACTGGTCTCCGGTATATGGGAAACGACACCAGTATTTTTGCCTTCTCAACAGGTGATCCCACATTATTACATCCCGATTTTCTGAGCCAACCTGTTATAAATTTTCTAAAAAGCAAAAAGAAAATTGTTCTTATTCCCTGGGGCTGGCAGGAAACCGCTTTGGGTGTTGGCTGGGCATGGGATGATTACAACGACGATTATTCCGTTGAACGCAGCCCCTTCCCCGTATACGGCAATTTTATTCGATGGAACGAGGAGAAATCTGCGTTTCGTAGTAATGCATCTTTTGAGGAAACACCCAACGTTTCAAGCTCTCCCGAAATTTCCTGGCCTGTCAGATTCAGCACAGATACCCTGCCCAAAACTTTTCTTGTTAAAAGATTAATGGATTCGAACGTATTTACGATCCGTTTGGGAAATGAAATGAAAGCTTCGCAGGATGTTCCTTTTATCACAGGCGACTTGCATACCATTGCCAGACTGCTTGAGGACACCTTGGGAAATAAAGTAGAAGTATTTCACAGCGAAGACCGATTCACCATTTTCCCTTCCAGAAGTTCGTTTACGAAAATTTATTCGAGGCCCACAGATTCCATATTCATTCCAATGATGCATCGGAGTGATAATTTCTTTGCAGAACAAACTCTTTTGAT
>DASSGT010000255.1:0-4014 GCA_035693345.1 Puia sp.
AATAACGGTTCAGTATTTCACCTCCAAACATGTACACCGCATGAAATGAGGAAACATTCGTTGTACTCAAATGATCAGAACCCTTCATCCAGAAATCATGCTCCTTTACAAGTTGTGGTAAATAAGTAATAAGAACCTGGCTGCTTTTTACACTGGCCAGCAACTGCACCATATGAGAAAAGAAAGGTGGTTGCGAACGTCCGATAAAATACTTACGGTTGCCGTTGGGGATGTATCCGAATCTGTCAATCAGGGTTGAAAAATTGTTAACCATATTTTCGATCATATCATTTCTCCCTGATACTTTTAATCCGAGCATCGTGAAATAGCTGTCCCAATAATAAATCTCACCAAATCTTCCACCGGGTACTATATATGGATATGGAAGCGGAATGAGTGATCCGCCGCCTTTGTCGGGTTGTCGTGTAAGATATCCCCATAGCTTTTCAATATTTTCTTCGAGCGTTTTGTTTGCATCACTGGAATATCCCTGTGAAACCGGAACAGGCAATTCAAAATGATCCGCAACAAATTTTTTCAAATCAAATCCGGGAAGATCTTT
The DNA here is from genome assembly GCA_035693345.1 of Puia sp. Classification (GTDB taxonomy): domain Bacteria; phylum Bacteroidota; class Bacteroidia; order Chitinophagales; family Chitinophagaceae; genus Puia. The sequence continues at coordinate 563 of DASSGT010000255.1, forward strand.
CTGCTGAAGATATTTTTTACTGATTTCCGGATCGTCGTAGACAGGTGTGCAATCCAGAAATGTTTTTCCATCTGGGAAAATTCTTTTCATCTGTACGTCCCGTAATAAAGCCGGGATATCCGATATTTCTTCCTTGTTCACTTTGTAAAAAATTTCAGGTTTTAATGTCCGGCAGAAGAAAACTCTATTTTGCTGTCCGATTTCTTCTGCATTCTGGAGAATAACAAAATACAAATGAATAAAATAGCCATCGGCACCAGCGAAAAGTAAAATGCCTTCTGGCCGCCAATATTCTTAAACAGATAGCCCACCAGCCGCGAGCCCAGCGTACCACCTACTGCTGAAAAGAATACCAGCAGCGACGCCATCGGGCTATGATATATTTTTTCAGTCGAACTCAATACAAAGGAATTGACCAGCGGATAAATGGGCGCAAGAAAAAATCCGATCAGCGGGAAAACATATGCTATGACCGGCACATCGCCCAAAGAATGAATGTCCCTTTGCGGAAGGTTCTGCGTCTGGGGAAGAACGAACAAAACCATCAAAGCTGCACCCGTCAGGCAGGAACAGAGCAGGATAATCCACGATATTCTTTTTACCAGCAGGGCGCAAATATAACGCCCCAAAGCAATGGACAACATCAGGATGACTGCCATGGTAACGCTGAGCTTCTCAGGCAGAAGCAGCACTTTCTGATTGAATGTCGGAAGCCAGCTCATAATGCCTTGTTCGGTCATGACATACATAAATGCCGCTATGGCAAATACCAATACCAGGGGCCTCTTCAGCAGCTTGATCATCTCAATAAAATCATCTTTTATATTTGTGCCGGGAATCTGGTACTGAATATTAAATTTCGAGAATAACAGTATAAAGAAAGAAACGGCGATCAGTGCAGCCAGCACCAGATAAATATTCAGCCAGGCATTGGGATCTGTATCGCTGTAAAACAAAGGGAAAGCAATAAAACCCGCTGCAATCCCGATCATAAAAAAACTCTCCACGGAGCTCAGCACACTTTTGTGTTCTTTATCATTACTGGTGATCAGGCCAATCATCGAGTAAACAGACACTTTGATCACAGCAAAGGAAATTCCGACACAGGCAAAGAGAATCCGCACAGAGGTGAATGAATTACCCCAGTACATACCCAGGCATCCCGCAAAAACAAGCGCCAGAGCCATCAGCATGCCCTTTTTGTAACCCAGCCGGGGAAGGAATGAACCGATCAGAAATGAAACAAATGCTATGGAAAGATCTTTAAATGCCTCCAGGGAACTGGCCGTTACCTCATCCACATGATAACGGTTCTGGGATTTTTGAATCAGAATACCCACACTGTTCAGCAAAATGGCAAAAACAAAATAGTTTAGGAATAAAGAGAACTTGATTTTAAAATTCGACATGGACAATCGTTTTGTTGTAAGGCAGGCCCCGGGGCGGCCTTGCTAAATAAAGCTATAACTTTTACATCGGTTAAACCTTGAAAAATATTTTTTTACGGTAAAGAAAATACAGGAGTCCGGCTTCCAGGGCAAATACAACAAGAGATCCCAGAATAGCTGCCGGAACCACTGGTATATGCATCAATCCGAATATTCCATTCGTAATGGTGAGAATATATCCTGTAAACCAGCGATCACCCACAATTTCAAAAAACAGATAAATAAAAATGGAATTGAGGGCAAACAAATTGAAAAACAATAATCTTGTTTTGTGATTTTTTATGTCAACCCACCAATAAGAAATGGCCAGAAATAAAACGCAATACCCGCCGGATGCCAATACAAACGAGCTCGTGGCAATTCGCTTAATGATGGGCGTTATATGACTTCGGTCGAGTCCGAATCCAAGAATCAGCAAAACCAGGCTGCCCGACAGCAACCATCTCATTTTCTCAGTGGAAGTTCTGTTACTCATTAATAATTTGCCGGCAAGCACACCCCAGATGGTATGGCAGGAAGTGGAAATACAATTGATCGCTACCCATCCGCCCGGATTTATTTTGTTCATCAGGATCAGGTCAATATAATTTCCAAAATTATGCTGATCCGTGAAGGGCTGGTCAAATCCGGGAATATGGCTGAATCTGTATAACAACTCCGGTATCAACAGGCATAGTCCACTAACAACCAGCTGCGCAATGACCGGCCACTCCATAATCAGAAATGCGACCAGGGTGGTAAATGATAGTTGTGTCAGAACATCCCAAAGTTCGAAAGAAAGTCCGTTTTTCCGGACGGCATAATCCAGTACTCCCCAAAAAAATAACCAGCCGCATCTTTTCAGTATCCTGATAAAACGCTGGTTCCAGTTCAGGGTTAATTTCTGTTTGCCGATCGAAAAAGCCATGGCCACGCCCGCAACAAACATAAAAGTGGGCTGAATCAAATCCCAGAAATGAAGTCCGTGCCAGGGATGATGGAAAAACTGATTTAATATTCGGGCCGCTGGTGTTCCTACAAATACCGGCACCAGGTGTTCGAAAAGCAGCGTGCTTTCCAGAGTGAGTAAAACCATCGTCAATCCACGAAGAAGGTCGAGTGAGGCCAGTCGGCCACTTGGGGTTAAATTTATGTTCATAATCCGTTGATTATTTTTGGGACGACCGAAACAGGCTATGGCCAGTCTAATATAATTAAATAAAAATCGATTCGGGTAATGATCCCGAACGGTACAGAGTAAGTTTGCATATGACAGATCCGGTTTTATCCATGTATGGCTTAGATCCAGCCAAGTGTTCCGTAATATCATTTGGGAACGGCCTGATAAACCACACTTGGAAAATCTCCTGCGAAAACAAAGATTTTCTTCTGCAAAAAATCAATCAGCTGGTTTTCAAATCGCCGGAAGATATTATGGACAACCTCCGTCTTCTGAGTGAATATTTTAAACATCATTATCCGGATTATTTATTCGTCGCACCACTCCCGACGATCGGGGGAATGAATTATGCAAAACAGGATCATCACTATTACAGATTATTCCCCTTTATTGAAAACGCATACTCTTTTGATACTGTCACAGATCCATCCCTGGCCTTCGAGGCATCCAGACAATTTGGGAAGTTTACAAGCCTGTTGTCAGCATTTGATCCAAACCTTCTGCACATCACCCTGCCCGATTTTCATAATCTGACATTGAGATTCCACCAATTCGATGTTGCGTTGCAACAGGGTGATAAAAAAAGAATTGCCCGAACAGCAGAGGGTATACGCTTCTTACAGGACCAACAGGAGATTGTTACAGAATTTGAGAAAATAAGGAAGCACCCCGATTTCAAACTCCGCGTAGTTCATCACGATGCCAAAATAAATAATGTTTTATTTGACAGCAGAAATAACATGGGTTTATGCGTCATTGATCTGGACACCGTAATGCCCGGCTACTATATCAGTGATGTGGGAGACATGCTCCGTACTTATATCTGTCCGGTCAGCGAGGACGAA
>DASSGT010000256.1:0-3862 GCA_035693345.1 Puia sp.
TGACACTGGACAGCATCTATTCGGGTATCGCATATAATAACCCACAACTGAAAATGTATGATGCTCAGATTCGTTCGCAGGATGCAGCGGCAGCGGGCGCCCGGAACTGGGAAGCGCCGGTCCTGAGCACAGGATTCTGGATGACACCGTATGACCCGAATCTCTGGAAAAGACAAAGCAATGGTGCTAACGGGATGGGTCAGTATATGGTTTCGGTTGAACAGATGTTTCCGAATGGAAAAAAACAGGAAACGGAAGAAAAATATTTACAGGCCATGTCTTCTGTAATGAAGGAAAATAAAAACGCCAGCCTGAATGAGTTACATGCCGCGGCCAAACAAAATTATTTTGAATGGGTGATCATAAAAAAGAAACTGGTTATCCTGAACCAGGATCAGAAACTGCTTGATTTTATGATAAAGAACGCCGAACTCCGCTATCAGAATAATCTGGGCAGGGTCGGCGCCTATTACAAGGCAAAAGCATCACTGGGCAACCTGGAAAATGAACGCCTCCGGTTTGAAAATGAAATAAACCAAAAAAGAATCATCCTCAATACCCTGATGAACCGGGACAAATCGATTCAGTTCGATATCGACACCTTTTTTGAAATAAAAAATTATGACACCATTTCATCAGACAGTTCTTCGCTGATCAATAACCGGAGTGATATCCGGGCCATAGAAAAAGATATTCAGCTCACTGGTTTGCAAAAGGATGTTGAAAAGTCAAAACTAAAACCTGAATTTGGTATCCGCTACGATAATATGTTTGGATTCGGTGGTTCTCCCCTGCAGTATTCCCTGATGGGTGTTGTAAAACTTCCGATGGCGAAATGGTCTTCAAAGTCTTCAAAGGCAAATGTGATCAGCCTGGACTGGAAGGCCGAGGCATTGAATCAGCAGCGCCAAATGATGATCAATGCTGCCGCCGGCATGTCCTATAGCCTACAGACGGAAATTGCTTCCAAACGAAAACAAATAAAAGTGTTCGAAAATAATATCATTCCTGCCCTGCGCCGGAATTTTCAATCGCTGCTGCTGGCTTATGAACAGAATACCGAAGAACTGTTTACATTATTTGATGCCTGGGAAACTTTAAACAGCACCCAGCTCGAATATCTGGATGAAGTAAAACAACTTCTGCTGATACAGGTGGAACTGGAAAGAATCAGGGAGGTAAAATAATATGTATGAAAACAGGATTATCAAAATATCATCTGTTCATTACCATGCTGCTGGCGGCATTTGCCATTGTCTTGTTTTCCTGTAAGGACGGGAAAAAGAAAGCTACGGAACAGGCGACAGCAAAAGAAGTATGGACCTGCTCCATGCACCCCGAAGTCATCAGGGAGGGTCCGGGTACCTGCCCGATCTGCGGCATGGTGCTGATTAAAAAAGAGGAAAAAGCAGCTGCCATCAGCGGAATACAATTGGATGATCTGCTTCAGCCTACGGATCAGTTTGTCGTTTCTTCCATTCCGGTAACATCCCTTCGGAACGAAATGAAAGAGATAACGGTTGATGCCCTTGGAACCGTAACCTATGACACACGCCATATAAATACTATTTCTGCCAGGGTTTCCGGAAGAATTGAAAAACTCTATGTCCGGTATCGCTATCAGCATATCCGCAAAGGAGAACGGATCATGGATATCTATAGTCCTGAACTCGCCACCGCCCAGCAGGAACTGTTGTTTTTAATAAAAAATGATCCGGAAAACAAGGGACTGATCCAGGCGGCAAAACAAAAACTTTTTTTACTGGGGATGAGTGAAGAACAATTAAACAATATCATTTCTTCCGGAAAACTATTATCCGCCATAACGATTTACAGTAATTACAGTGGCCACCTCCATGAAGCAGGTAATACCATGCCTCTTGCAAATAATACCGAAACGAAAAACGACCCCTCATCCTCCATGGAAGAACTCCCCGTGAAAGAAGGAATGTATGTGCAGCAGGGTCAGAATATATTCCAGATTTTCAATACCGACAACATTTGGGTGCTGTTAAATATTTTCCCGGAATCACAGGCCGTCGTGAAACCAGGTAATCCGGTGAAAATAATCCCTGAGACAAATCCCTCTCAGAGTCTGGATGGACAAATAGATTTTATCGAGCCGGTATACAGACCTGAAACGAAGACGCTCACGGCACGGGTCTATTTGAAAAATTCCATGGGCATGATTCCGATCGGCGCACAGGTCCATGCACGCATATTTACCGGTACAAAACAAATGAACTGGCTGCCAAAGGATGCCGTGCTTTCACTGGGAATAGGTCAGATCGTTTTCCTGAAGACCGCCGGCGGATTTCAGGCGCATAAAGTGGAAACAGGTATCATCAATAAAGACCTCATACAGATTGTTTCCGGATTGAAAGAAACCGATTCGGTAGCAGCCAACGGACAATACCTGGCGGACAGCGAAAGCTTTATAAAAATAAAACAATCACCATGAAATATATAATGGCCATTGGTTTGATATTGATTTTCGGAGCCTGCAAAACGAAAACTAAGGAAACCGTTTTAATAACCGATGAATATTATACCTGCTCCATGCATCCTCAGATTATGAGGGAGCAGCCGGGCAAGTGTCCGATTTGCGGTATGACATTAATCGTCGTGAAAAAAAATCAGGGACAGACAGACAATACCATCATGCTGAGTGATCAGCAGGTTCAGCTGGGTAATATACAGGTGGATACGATCGGAACCGGCAAAATGGGAAACACGAGTGTTCTGAATGCAACCCTCACAACAGATGAAACGAAAAGCGCGGCCATCAGTAGTCGGATCGCCGGAAGAATAGACAAACTGTATTTCAAAAATACGGGCGACTATATAAAAAAGGGCGACCCGATATATGATCTGTATAGCGAAGCATTAAATAATGCAAAACAGGAATATATCCTGGCGCTGGAAAAAGAAAAGATCCTTGATCAGTCAGTGATCGACTTCAAACAATTGATTGAAAGTGCAAAGAAGAAATTATTGCTATGGGGTATGAATACCGATCAGATTGAATTACTGGGAAAAACAAAACAGGCTTTTCCTCTGACCACATTTTATAGCCCTGCCAGCGGAATCATTACTTCATTTGAAAGCCATGAAGGTGAATATATCGCAGAAGGCGGGACCATTGTCCGCCTGTCTGATTTATCAACCCTGTGGGCGCAGGCACAGGTGTATACCTCCGAACTTTCGTCAATAGATGCAAAGGGAAAAGCCGTTGTTCAAATACCGGATCTGGGAAAAGAAATCAGTGGACAAATAGAACTGGTCAATCCTGAAATAAACCCCGACACGCGGATCAATCTTGTCAGGGTCGCCATACAAAATAAAGATGACCGGTTAAAACCAGGCATGCTGGCCTATGTGGTACTGACAAACCGTAAAACAAATACCATGACACTGCCCGCAAATGCCGTGATCAGAAATGAACATGAAAATATTGTCTGGGTGCAAACCGGACATAACAGTTACAAAATGACAGCAGTAAAAACGGGCATAGAGGATGGGGAAAAAGTCGAAATTCTTTCCGGCATTCAATCCGGTGATATCGTCGTCACCAATGGTGCGTATCTGATCAACAGTGAGTATGTATTCAGAAAAGGTACCAGTCCGGCACACGATATGAACAAGATGTAACTCCGTTCATCTCCATCAGAACTGGTAAGTTAAATGCGTCACAGCATTGAAAAAGGCCCACCCATTGGGGCGGGCCTTCGTTCTATGAACCTGTCTTAGTGACAAACACAACCCGGAACAGGACAGACTGCTGTTTTACCGCAGTCTTTGGATTTCGGGCATCCCTTATCACATGATTTTGTTGATGCAGGCCTCTTGTTTTTTCCTCCAT
>DASSGT010000257.1:0-2128 GCA_035693345.1 Puia sp.
ATAGATTAGATATTATTTGTACGACATGGCACTCAGTCCAAGGGATTTCCTGATAATACTCATCTGGCCGATATGATAGGATTCATGGCTCGCAATAAATGAGAGCAAATCACCGAAGGTTTTACCCGTAGGAACCGGGAAGGGTATGGCGGATGCAAGCTGTTCTTCACTAAGACCGGATATTTTTTCCGTGAATGTCGCAGCCAGATCATTCCAGCTTTTTTTTATTTCGGTCAGCGAAGGATATTTGACAGAAGCGCTGATCGTGCGGTTGTAGGGAGGCGGTTCGGAAGGATCGGTATATTCATTCTCATAGGGAAAGCTGGCTTTTATACCGAGTCCGGGCGCAAGGTGATACCGCGAATTGGTCAGATGACCCGCGATCCACTGCAGGTGATTCACATGATCATTTAATCTGTTCGATCCTTTGATATCCTCAATACCTTCCAGCACATTGTTAAATAACCTGCTCTGCAGTTCGAATTGTCTGATGACGGGCTGAATGGGTGAAATCTGAACGGGTGAGAGTTGAATGGTTGACATATACATGATTTTGATTGTCTCCAAATGTCGGAGTAAAAAAAATGCATAAGGGTGTGTGCATACGGCAATCTAAGGGGTTGTTTGCGGCATGCTATTTCCATATATTTGGAGAATGAAAGTCAAAAAGCCTGCGAAAGTTTCTTCAAAAATCACCAGCCGGCATGTTTCCATTTTTGTTCCCGCGGGAGATTTTATTTTGAGCAGTGTGGTGGGATCCTACAAAGTTTTGACAACCGTAAATAGTCTGGTGCAGCAACAGCATCCCGGGTCACCGCCTCCTTTTATGGTTCAACTGGTCGGACTGACCAAAGAAACAAATCTCTATGGCGGTGCATTTAATATCTGTCCTCATACGACGATTGATAAAATCGATCAGACAGATCTCGTGATCATTCCCGCCATCAGCGGCGACTATGCCACAGAAATAAAACGCAACCAGCCCGTTCTTTCCTGGATAACGAAACAATACAAACAGGGAGCGGAGATAGCCAGTCTTTGTACCGGGTCATTCATATTGGCGGCAACCGGTTTACTAAAAGGAAAGAAAACAGCCACGCATTGGATCGCTTTCGATGCATTCAGGAAAATGTATCCTGAAATAGAACTCGTGAAATCCGTTGTTCATGAAGAGCAGGGGATATGCAGCAGCGGAGGTGCGTATTCATTTCTTAACCTGATCCTGCACCTGGTGGAAAAATATGTGAGCCACGAAATGGCGGTGCAGTGTTCGAAGATTTTTGAAATAGAAATAAACCGTCATAGCCAGGCATCTTTCTCCATCTTCAGCGGATTTAAAATGCATGAGGATGATGCAGTGATGCAGGCGCAGCAGTTTATCGAAGAGAATTATGCCGACCGGATCAGTGTGGATGAACTGGCGAACAGATCCCTGCTGAGCCGCAGGAATTTTGAAAGGCGGTTCAAAAAAGCAACCCAGTATTCTCCGGCAGAGTATATGCAGTATCTGAAAATCGAGGCCGCACGACGGCAGCTGGAAAGCTCACGGTACCATATAAACGAAGTAATGTATGCCGTCGGGTATAACGATACCCGCGCTTTCAGATCCACCTTCAAAAAAATAACCGGTCTCTCTCCCCTCGAATACAGGAACCGCTTTCAGGCAAAAGGTTTTCTCAAATAAAATAAGTCCGGATGAAAAACCGGGAAAGCATTCTCCTGATTGAACAATACCTGGCATCATCCGGCACACCGGGCATTTTGCGTATTCTTCGTTAATTCTTAAATTTGCGAAAACCGAAATATTCAACATTGGAAATATCGGCTATAAAAACAAATGATTAAACCTGAAATAAAAGCCAGATTTGCTGCCTCGATGCTTCGTTTTATTTCTGCTGTGAAAAACGAATCAGAAAACTGCGCGGAACTCTGTGGTAATCTGACTGAAAAAGAGCTGCTGATCCTTGCCATGGTCGGTGAAAACCAGAATGTAAAAATGAGTGATATCGCCGACAATCTGAATGCGCCTTTAAGTACACTTACCAGTATAGTAGATAAACTGGTCGAAAGAAAGTATTTGACGAGAGTACATTCAGATGAAGACAGGAGGGTCGTCAATGTGACCCTG
>DASSGT010000258.1:0-5759 GCA_035693345.1 Puia sp.
GGATGTCATAATACATGTCGTAAACCTGGACAAGGATGTGAAGCCGCTGATCCCAACAGTAAGGCCATCTGTTCCCAGGACTCCGGCCACCACTCCATATTTTAAACCTGTTATCGTAGCTGATCGGATGGTTTCGGAACCAATGCCAACAATCGAAAAAATTGAAACGAGCGCCATTGGATTGAAAACATCTGCGGGATCGCCGGACAACGGAGAACCACCAGTCAGGGGAAATACAGCAGGAGCAGCAACCGCACAACATGAGGAGCCCGTTGAAGACAGGAATAAAGTGCTGGAAATTGCGGAAATTATGCCCGAATTTCCCGGAGGAACTGAAGCATTAAAAAGATTTTTAATAAGGAATTTGCGGATGCCAGAAAATAATCTGGAGGAAGGCGCACAGGTAAAAGTGATTGCCCGTTTCGTAGTGGGGGCTGACGGCAGGGTTCGCGATATTGAAATATCGCTTCCGGCGGACGCCGAATTCAATGCAGAAGTAAAACGGGTTATTGGGAAAATGCCTGACTGGAAACCCGGGTCGCAAAATCATCGTAATGTAGCCGTATATTTTTATTTGCCCGTCAATTTTGTGAGACCGGAATGAATCATTAACCGTTGGTCGTTCATTGTAAGGCGTCGTTCGTTAGTCGTTGACGCCTGATTGAAAATCGGTTGTGGACTATTTCATTAAGAAATCACTTCCGACCAATATTCAACACCAGCGGCGGACGATAATCCGCCGGTAAAAAAAGCATTTCGCCTTTGGCTATACGCTTTATGCTTTTTATGTATATTGCTCATTGCTAATAAATGAATGCTCATGCCTGAGGAACAGGATCTAGACAAACGTGCTAAAAGTTACCGGTTGAGAAGATCTATTATGGATTATGGAATGGGCGTCATTATTTTTTGCCTCGGTATATTTTTCCTGCTGGCACCCCGGCTGGGTGTTACTTTTAGTATTGATGATTTATTCCGTTATCTGTTCGCAGGGCTTTGTATCCTCTATGGAATCTTCCGGATTTACAGGGGGTATAAAAAAAACTATTTTAACTAACAATTTAGGGGGATGAACATTATACAAAAATGTTTTCCATGCATCATATTAGCTGTCGGAGGAGTCTTGTTTACAGGATGCCATTCCCATCCCCGGATTCAACAGGAAACCCCCCTTTCGGGTACCATTCATATAAGTGTTGACGAGTCTTTTAAACCTGTAATCGATTCTCAGCTCAAAGTATTTGAAAGTTCTTTTCCAGATGCCCATGTACTTGTCGACTATAAAGCAGAGGCTGCCTGTCTGAGGGATCTGTCAAACGACAGCGTACGGATGGTGATTGTCACCCGGGGATTGAGCCTGGCTGAAGAACGGTATTTTCAGGATACCGTCAAAACTCCGGCCGTTTCGGGGATACTGGCATATGATGCTGTGGCTCTGGTTGTGAATAATCATTCCCAGGATACGGTCATGACGATGGCTGAAGTGAAGGACCTGCTGGAGGGGAATGATAAAAAGAAAAGGGAGGCCGTCATGGATGGTATTTCAGCCACCAGTACGGTCAGGTACGCCATGGATTCTATACTGAAAGGCGCGGCGTTGGGAAAAAACGTAGTAGCCGCCAGGTCAAGCCCACAGGTGATTTCCTATGTGGCTGATCACACCGATGCGGTAGGTTTCGTCGGGTTGAACTGGATCGGAGACCAGGAAGATTCTCTAGAACTGGCTTTCATGAAGGAAGTGAAAGTGGTGGCCATTAAGTGTGAACGATGTACGGATAAACCCTTTGTTTACCCGTTTCAGGCCAATATCGTATATGGGAAATACCCCATGGTACGCGGATTGTACTACATACTGAAAGAGAACTGGAGCGGCGTTGGTAACAATTTCGTAAACTTCCTCGTGAATGAACGGGGGCAACTGATCTTTAAACGGGCATATCTGGTTCCGGCCCGGATGAATTTTGATGTGCGGGATGTAGAGATGAAGCAATAATTATTTTTTGGATATATTTATACACTATAAACGGAGATTCAGAATGAGAAAACTATGTTACAGCCTGCTACTGACATTTGCTTGCGTTGGCAGCACAGTTACCGCCCAGACTCTGGAACAGGGCAAACAATTTTTATACTACGAAAGGTATGCGAGTGCCCAGAATGCATTCGAAAAAGTTCTCAATGCCAATCCGAACAATATCGACGCGGTTTACTGGCTGGGACAAACCATGATCCATCGTCGTGATACCAGAGATACGGCGGGTGCAAAAGCATTGTATCAGAAAATGCTTGCAACCAACGGAAATGCTCCTCTTCTGCTAGTGGGAATGGGACATGTGGAACTACTATATGGCAAAAAGACCGATGCCCGCCAGCGATTTGAAACAGCCATCAGCCTGACGAAAGAAAAAGATATCAACGTCCTCAATGCAGTCGCCTACGCGAATATTGATGCAAAAGACGGGGATTTGAATTATGCTATACAGAAACTGACAACCGCAACCCAGGTAAAAAGATTCAATGATCCCGTGACTTACACATTGCTGGGAGATGCTTACAGAAGGCAACTGGATGGCGGCGGTGCTGTAACAAATTATCAGAAGGCTCTGGGTGTAGATCCCAAATATGCAGAAGCGCAGATGAAAATCGGCATTGTATATCTGACACAGAATAACAGGGAATTTTTTCTGCCAGCATTTGAATCTGCCACAACCATAGATCCGGCTTATGCTCCCGCATACCAGCAATTATTTCTTTACTGGTATCTCCGCGATGTAAACAAGGCAGCTGCATACCTCGATAAATATGCAGCAAATTCAGATCAGGGTGCAGATCTGGAATATATGAAAGCAGGTATGCTGTATGTATCCGGAAAGGTTGCCGAATCACGTACCAGGGCACAACAGCTCATTGGTCAATATGGCGCCAATGTGAGTCCGAGGATGTATCGCCTGGTGGCTTACGCATCAGATTCACTGGGAGACTACACAACAGCCAGGGAGGCTATGGCAAATTTTCTGGCAAAAGCAGATTCTTCCTTATTACTTAGTACCGATTTTGAAGAATATGGAAAAATCTATGGAAAATTATCAGATTCCACAACGCGCAATATGGCATTTCAATATTATGCCAAAGCAATTGCCATGGACACACTGGATATAGATAAACAGAAATATGCAACCGAAGCGCTGGATCTGGCTAAACAACTGCACAATAAACAGGCCGCCGCCATCATATCGGGTGCGATGTATAGCAGTTTGAAAAATCCGACAAATTCTGATCTCTTTAAATTTGGCACGGCAAATTATTCGGCAGGAAATTATAAAACTGCTGACAGTATTTTTTGTGGTATTTATATTCCAAAATATCCGAATGAAATTTTTGGCTACCTGTGGTGTGCACGAAGTAAGCAGGCCGAGGATGACACGCTGAATTCACAGGGACTTGCGGTGGATGCCTATATCAAACTGGCACAATTTGCGAGATCTTCGCCGGATTCCGCAAAATATAAAAGCCAGACTGTCGGTGCCTATTTTTATCTGGCGGGATATTATAACGATGTAAAGAAAGATAAACCGAAAGCGATCGAATATATGCAGAAAGTACTGGAAGTGGATCCAACCAATACATCCGCTCAAAAGGTACTGGAAGTACTGACCAAACCCGCTAAACAACCGGCCAACAAACCAAAGAGTGGTCCGAATCAGTCATCGGGAAAATAATGAATTATTAAATTTTAGAAGATCCTGATGTTCACATCAGGATCTTTTTTATTAATATGATACGGTCAAAACATTCCAATGAAATCTGAACCCCCTGTATTACTTTTGTTCCGCAATGGAATGATCCTTATGACTCCTTTTTTTCTACAGGCTTCAAACCTGGTATCCAGGACGAATAGTGCGGGCGACTATCTGCCGATTGCTATACAATTACTCTTTGCAGGCGCCTTTGTATTTTTAGTACTTGGTGTTACGCATTTGCTCGGTCCGAAAAGGAGCTCGGATGAAAAGTTAAAAAATTTCGAGAGTGGTATCGAATCTGTGGGAAATGCCCGGCAACCCATGGCGATCAAATATTTTTTAATTGCCATATTATTTGTTCTTTTCGACGTGGAAGTGATTTTCTTTTATCCCTATGCAGTGAATTTCAGGGCACTGGGTTGGGCTGGATTTGCTGAAGTGCTGTTATTTGTATTTTTTTTCCTGATCGGATTCGTATACATTATCAAGAGAGGCGCTTTGCAATGGGAAGATTGACATTTTAGAAACAACCCGGGCGCTTCCTCAATTGTTATAATTATACCCGGAGGCCTGCCCGCCTGGCAGGCGAAGGACATAAATTGTTTATAACATGGCCAGACCTGTAAGATTTAATGTGAAGACGGTTCCTGCTGACACAAAAAATTCGATCAGCATGGTAGATATGCCGGAAGGGCATACGGGAGATGGTTTTTTTGCCACCAAACTCAGTGATGCAGTTGGACTTGCACGTAAAAATTCGATGTGGCCCCTTCCTTTCGCCACTTCCTGTTGCGGTATTGAATTCATGGCTACGATGGCCTCTCATTATGATCTGGCCCGTTTTGGTGCCGAGCGGCTGGGATTTTCCCCCCGTCAATGTGACCTGCTTATGGTCATGGGAACCATCGCCAAGAAAATGGGACCCATTCTAAAGTCAGTTTATTTGCAAATGGCGGAACCTCGCTGGGTGATGGCAGTCGGTGCCTGTGCTTCTTCAGGAGGTATTTTTGATTCTTATTCTGTTTTACAGGGTATTGATCAGATCATTCCCGTGGATGTATATGTACCCGGATGTCCTCCAAGACCTGAAGGAATTCTGGACGGTTTTATGCGAATCCAGGATCTGGTAGGTGAAGAATCCTTCCGGCGAAGAAACGGGGAACAATACAAGGAACTTATGCACAGTTACGGGATCAAATAGAGTATAGGAGTATAAGAGTATAAGGGTATAAGAGTGGAATTATAGAATTAGACAGTTGTAAAAATAATAACGATGTATAATAGTTATGAAGGTTTAGTGTAATGGGAGGGTCTTTTCCCCATTACTCTTATACTCCTATACTCTTATACTATTAACTGGTTTTCCTTGGATAACGCATATATTAAACAAAGATTAACGGCGCAGTTTGGGGAACAGGTTTCTCGTTTCGAGGAACCCTATGGTATGCTGACATTCGAATCACCAAAAGACCTGAACCTCAAAATACTTCAGTTTCTTTATGATGACCCCGAATTACAATTTCAGTTTATGACTGATCTGACGGCGGTTCATTATCCTCACGAGATCGGAAGGGAACTGGCTGTTGTCTACCACCTGCATAACCTGGTCGACAATATCCGCATCCGCTATAAAGTATTTACAGATATTCAAAAACCAGATGTCTTTACGGCAACAAAACTATTCTCCGCCGCCAACTGGATGGAGAGAGAAACATATGATTTTTACGGGGTGAATTTTGTCGGGCATCCGAATCTGAAACGCATCCTCAATGTAGATGAAATGAATTATTTCCCGATGCGTAAGGAATATCCACTCGAAGATCAGACGAGAATTGACAAGGATGATGCGATGTTTGGTCGCTAGGAAAGTCTGGAAGACTGGAGGTCTGGAAGTCGGATAAACTATTTAGAAAATGAATTTTTATAAATTAAATAAAATGAAAGCGGTAGTAAGGAAATTTGGATTTGACTTCCAGACTTCCAGACTTCCAGTCTTCCAGACTTTCAGTCTTCCAGTCT
>DASSGT010000259.1:0-5860 GCA_035693345.1 Puia sp.
GGCACGGGCAGATATACAGCGGAAGAATGTGATTTTGCTTATAATGCAACGCAAATGGCGCTGCAATGGGATGCGCTTGCCACTGGGGACATTCGAGTAATGATGGCCGCCCAACATGAAATATTAAAAAAACCATTCGGGACCTCATGGATTACCTATACCAGAAGCCATGATGATATCGGGTTGGGTTATGAAGATTATATGATCGAAGAACCCGGATGGAATGCATTCGGGCACAGAAATTTTCTGAAGAACTATTATGCCGGAACCTTTCCGGGATCACCGGCATCCGGCGCGTTGTTTTCTTCCAATCCGAAAACGGGCGACGCACGCATCAGTGGAACACTCGCATCATTGTGCGGACTCGAAAAAGCATTAAATAACAATGATCATCAGGGGATCTCGGAATCAGTCCATAAAATATTGATGATGCAGGCGCTGAGTTTTTTTATCGGAGGCATGCCCATGTTATTTTATGGCGATGAGCTGGGTTATACAAACGATTATTCCTATCTGGAAGACCCGGGCAAAAGTTATGACAACCGTTGGATGCATCGTCCCGTTATGGATTGGGACAGGATACAACAGATAGAAATCAGAGGCACTACAGAAGAGAGAATTTTTTCCGGAACCCAGAAGTTATTAGGGCTGCGCAGGAAATTTCCGGCGCTTGCTGATCTGGGTAACCTGACCTGGCTGACTCCACAAAGTAATCACGTCGCTTCCTTCATGAGAACCACACAGGAACAAAAATTATACGGGCTGTTTAATTTTTCAAAAGAAAGAGTTTTTATCAGCTGGTATATATTTAAGGAGCGCGGAACTCCACCCAGACAATTATTTGATCATTGGAATCAGGTTCGTTATGAAACAGGGACGGACCAGGAATATCTGATGCTTGATCCGTATTCATTTTGCCTGATGGAGGCGGAATAGTTTTGTTTATGTAACCTGTCACACAATGAAGAAGTGGATAATAAATAATAAAATCATTTTAACAGGCGCCATGCTGGGAGCTTTTGCAGGCTATCTTTATTATCGCTTTATTGGTTGCTCCGGTGGTACCTGTCTGATCAGCTCAAAGCCAGTTAACAGTACAGTTTATTTTGCAGTGATGGGAGCAATCTTTTTCAGCCTGTTTAAGAGGGAAACAGGTGATGGACGAAAAGATAAAAGATGAATGTCAGAAATTGTTTCGGGACTTTGTTGTTACTGCTGCTCTTCGGATCGTCTTTGGTCGCGCAGAATGAATGGGCAACACAAAAGGAGAAGGATGGAATTAAAATAAGCAGCCGGCATTCGCCAACTTCGCCATTCAATGATATCCGGGTAGAATTGGATCTGACCGGGAATATAGATCAGCTGGAAGCAATCCTGGTGGATGTGAGCAGGTATAAGGAATGGAGTTATGCAACCAAGGTTTCAAGGCTGGTTAAATCCATGGGACCGGAAAAATTTATCTATTATACAGAGATTGAGGTCCCATGGCCTGCAACAAACCGGTTCTTCTATGCGAACTTCGAACTAAAAAAGAAATTGGCTGAAAGATCCATACATGTGACAGCAGAAAACATTCTCAATTATCAGCCGATTCCGAAAGACCTTGTACAGGTTCCGCTGACCAGGGGTACATGGAATATTACAACCGTCACAAATAAATCAATTCATGTTGACTATATATTGGAAATGAATCCGGGTGGTTCACTGCCCGTTTGGGTGCTGAATTTATTTTCAACAAAGGGACCCATGGAGTCCTTTGAAAACATAAAGAAAAAGATGAAGGCACTGAATCCTTAACTGCCACACGAACAGAGTGTTGCTTATCTGAAATCTCTGATTGAATAACCGTCAGCCTTACGCTTTACGCCTTACGCCTTAAGCCTGAGTAATCTGCCTGTAAAATCCTTCAACAATGTAAGTTCCGACGGTTGCACCACCGTCCTGTTTGCCAATGGAATCATCCTGGTAATAAGCGGCCCGCCCATGTTGTGCTTTCATTTTTGTTGAAGCCTCCAGGCCTTTTAAAGACGCTTCTCTGGCAGCCGTAATTCCAACAACTAAAGATTCATTGGCTGATGAGCGCAATGCCTCCGCTGCCGGAAAGAGCGTGTCAATGATTGTTTTATTGCCGGGAGCAGATTTTCCTCTCTCCATGATGGATCTGACAAAAGATTCAAAAAAATCAGCCAATTCTTCCGGCCCTATTTCTTCGGCTGAATCGATAGATTTTCCCCCTTTCATAAAACCGGTCGCTACTAGTGTTCCCATTGTAGACGGAGAGGTTTTGGCAATAACCATCCCCAGACGTGTGAGCAATTTTCCCGGAATCTTTTCTTCCGATTTATCTGCTTCTTCATGGGCAGCTGCAAAGGCCTTCGTCATGGTGAAACCCAAATCACCATCACCCATCACGCTGTCCAGTTCCATGAGTTTATCCTGATTTGAATCTATGATGTTTTTAATCTGAAGGATGACCGATTGAATATCTTTTATTCTGAGTGTCTCCATCGGATAAATATTATAGTTGAAACTGTGTGAAAAACGGAGTATTGGCTGGTTTGGACAAAAGCCTCTTCAATTCACCATCCAATTTCAGCAAAGAAATGGAGGCTCCCGCCATTTCCATACTGGTGGCAAATTCTCCTGCATAAGTATTAAATACAGAAATGCCTTTTGCTTTTAATATTTCATGCAGTTTTCTGGCCATGATATAAAGTTCCTCTTTGGGTGTTGCGCCCAGCCCGTTTATTAAAACAGATACCTCGTCTCCTTTTTCATAAGGCAGATCTGCAAGGATTTTGTCTGCCATCTGTTGTACGATGTCATCTGCCTTTTGCAGAGTACCTCTGCGAATGCCCGGTTCACCGTGAATACCCATCCCGATTTCCATTTCATTTTCTCCGATGGTGAAAGAAGCTTTACCGGCTTCCGGAACGATACAGGCTGTCAATGCAACGCCCATGGTACGTACGTTCGCGCAGGCTTTTTCAGCAATTTTTTTTACTTCGTCCAGCGAAGCCAGTTCATCGGCCAGTGCTCCGGCTATTTTAAAAGCATAAAAAATACCGGCAACACCTCTACGTTTTCCCTCTTCGCCTTTCGGAGCGGAAGCGACATCTTCACCGGCGATCACCTGAACCACTTTTATTCCCTCCATGTCTGCTAATTCTGCGGCCATGTCAAAGTTCATAATATCCCCGCCATAATTTCCATAGATGTACAGCACACCTGCTCCCTGGTCAATGGTTTTGGTTACTTCAAGCATCTGATCTGAGCTGGGTGACTGAAAAACTCCACCCACGGCGCATCCATCGAGCATACCGTCACCTACATAACCCAGAAATAAAGGAAGATGTCCTGATCCGCCACCGGTTGCGATCCCGACTTTGTTTTTTTTTCCTCTGTTTGTTTTTACAATGCAGCGCAGATTACCATCTACGGTTGTCAGCTGATCCGGATGCGCTACTAAGATTCCCTGCAGCATCTCGTCTACAAAATGCACCGGATCATTCATTATTTTTTTCATCTTGATTCAATTTGTATTTATGATAGGAGAGTAACTTTAATATTGTTTAGCAATAATGATCAGGGAAAGTCCCAGTAAATACAGTATGAACATTATCACAAGCCATTTATTGACAGAACTGGGAGCCAGTTTGAATTCTTTCCATACGAGTACACCCCATAGAACGGCGACCATCGTCGCACCCTGACCCAGGCCATAAGAAATAGCTGTCCCTGCTTTTTCGGCGGCCAGAGTCATCAGCGAAAATCCCAGACACCAGATCAGCCCGCCCAAAATCCCTACCAGGTGATCCTTACGTGAGCCGTTTCTGAAATAATCTTTTCCCGAAATGACAGGTCCTGTCAGGGGTTTACGCATCAGGTAATAATTCCATAAAAATGAAGAAGCCAGTAATCCGATTGCAAAGAAAACGATCGCCGTATAGGGAGTCAGTTTCCCGGCCTCCGGGACAACGAGTGTGGATGAAATCGAATTGACCAGCAATGGATAAAAAAACCCCATAAAAATGCCTGTGAGAACAGATAAAACGATTCCCTTCGTGACCGATTTTTTCCCCTCCGATGGAATCTTGCTGTAAGCCATCCCGTCCAGGATAATAGCCAGAACAATACAGGCCAGCCCGGTAAAAAGAATCCAGGGATTTCCAAGCGGTTTGCTGATATATCCTGAAATCACACCCAGGACGAGTGCAAGCCCCACACCAATTGGAAAGGCAATGGCCATCCCCGCTATATCAATGACGGTTACCAGTAAAACATTCGACAAATTAAAAATGGTTCCGGCAAGAAGCGCATAACCCAGATTTTTGGGTTCAGCCTGTGAAAGATCTTCCAGAAAAGGGCGTCCCCCGGTGCCATGACTTCCCAGAGTAAATGCCAGCAGCAATGAAAAAATCAAAACACCCAGAGAATAATCCCAGTAATAAAGCTGGAAAAACCAGTTCTTACCGGTAAGCTTCATGGTATTGGCCCATGAACCCCAGCAGATCATGGTTATAATACATAAGATGACCGCGGCGGGATAGGACTCAATAATGACCATATAACGGAAGCATTCGTTTAAATAAAACTAGTTTATAAAAGGAAGCGCAGGATTATCCGGTGAAATAATATTTTATATGAAGTAGTAATGATGTAGTGTCCGTTATGTACCATTTATGAAACTCATAAAATATCCGGTGCCCATTGTCCCTTTTGCAAATCTTCGTTCGTCATGGATATATCTATTCACTTAAAAAGAAAATCATGAAAGAGTATTTATTCCTTCTTCGGGGCGGAAAACCCGTGACCGAAAAAACAGAAGCTGAAAGAAAATCTGAAATGCAGGCCTGGGGCGCCTATATGGGTGGCCTGGGTGAAAAAGGACTAATTGTCGGCGGATTACCATTGGTGTCCGAAGGTCTGGTGGTTACGCCCGACGGTCTAAGATCCGAGCCGGTCAATTCGGCGAGGGAAGGCATTGTGGGCGGTTATCTGATTATTAAGGCTGAAAATCAGCAGAAAGCAGCTGAACTGGCCAAAGCCTGTCCCCATATTGCCAATGAAGGCAATATTGAAGTGAGGGAAATTGCCCCCATGCCGGCCATGTAAAGGAATGTCCCTGTGTGCCGCGGAAGCCCGCGGCACTTTTATGGCAACATTTTTGAGGGTGGGGGGTTATTAATATCCCATGAAAACCACTACAGATAAAATGGTAGTCATAGCTGAGAAAGTCAGGAACCTGATTTTCGATATGATACATAATTCATTGGATTTTCCGGACATTAACTACTCGGCATATCTCAGTAAGAATCTCTGCATCAATTATACAACCATCTCAAAATCATTCTCCAAAGCAATCGGTGTAACAATCGAACGGTATATCATAATGCAGAAAATAGAAAAAGTCAAAAAGATGCTTTCGGTTGATCGTCTTTCACTTTCTGAAATTGCATGGAGACTTCATTACAGCAGCACGGCACATCTCTCCGGCCAGTTTAAGAGAATAACCGGAATCACGCCGTCATTATTCAGAAAAATAATAAACAACTCCCGGTTTCATTCTGATCTTCTGTAGAAGTCAGAATTTTATAACAAATGACCTGAATTGTGTAACAGGTTTCACAGTATTATGCCCGTATTTTGTGACTGAACATTTCAGGTTGCTTTTTTGAAAAGATCTTTTCTATTAAAACGCCCACCCTCGTCCCGGCCGCAGAAAAATACTAAAATATCTGCTTTCTGATCGGACTGTTTAAAATTTGCAGCTCAGGGATTTAGTATTTACGCTCGTCTCTCAATTCTACGGATCATAGTATGGTTTTCGTGTCCGAACCGATGGCAGGTTTCATCTATT
>DASSGT010000260.1:0-2024 GCA_035693345.1 Puia sp.
TCTCCATGAAAAATGCGATGTGGCGTTCAAACCCTGACCGGCGCCTGTTGAACCCGTTATACCCGTTGTATAGACTTCGTTTAGCCATCCCTGTTTGGCGAGCGGAAGCAGTCCCAGTTCGATGGTTGTTGCGAAACAACCCGGATTGGCGACATACTGGGCCGTCCGCAAAGCTTCCCGGTTTAATTCGGGCAAACCATAAACAAAGGGCTTTCCCGATGAGGAAATACGATTATTTGATTCGATCCTGAAGTCCTGGGATAAATCGATGATCCTGATGTCAGGCAGGGGTGGATTTTCCTGCAGAAATTTCCGGGCTTCGCCATGACCGACGCACAGATACATCAGATCGATGTCCGGTGAAAGATTTTCGGAAAATTGAATTTCGGTCTCACCTTCCAGATCCTGATGTACGGCAGATAACAACTGGCCCGCGTGGCTCTTGCTCTGAACAAAAACCAGTTCAACATTCGGATGATTCAACAGGATGCGAATCAATTCGCCCCCGGTATACCCCGCTCCGCCTGTTATCCCGATCCTGATTTTTTTCATTTTTATTGGTTTCCAGGATCGTTGATTTTATGAAAGATCGCCGTTTGGTTGCCAAATATTTTTGCAAATCCCTTGACATCGTCACCCGTCCAACCACTGTTCATTTCTCCGTAAGACCCAAACCGGCTGCTCATCAGATCGTGTTCACTTTCTATTCCTGTTATTGTAAACCTGTAAGGTTCAAGTGTTACAAAAACTTTTCCCGATACAGTTGCCTGCGAATCTTCCAGGAATTTTTCAATGTTGCGCATAATTGGATCTAACATTTGGCCTTCATGTAACCAGTTCCCATACCAGCTGCTGAGTTGTTCCTTCCAGTACAATTGCCATTTGGTTAATACATGTTTTTCCAGGAGATGGTGTGCTTTAATAATGATCAGTGGTGCAGCTGCCTCAAAACCAACACGCCCTTTGATGCCAATAATGGTATCGCCCACATGAATATCCCTTCCGATTGCAAACGGCTGTGCAATGGATTGCAGGTATTGAATGGCCCTAACCGGATGTTCAAATTCCTGATCATTGATTGTTGTCAGTTCTCCTTTTTGAAAATGCAGCGTAATTTTTTTAGTATCACGTTCAGTGAGTTGTGTTGGCCAGGCGTCTTCCGGCAGGTATTCTTTTGAATTCAGCGTTTCGCGGCCACCTACAGAAGTTCCCCATAACCCTTTGTTGATACTGTACCTGGCTTTTTCGAAATTCATCTCTACACCATTTTCTTTCAGAAACTGAATTTCCTGTTCACGGCTCAGTTTCAAATCACGGATGGGTGTAAGGATCGTGGCTTCCGGAACCATACCAGTAAAAACCATATCGAATCGCACCTGGTCATTTCCGGCACCCGTACTCCCGTGGGCAACGTAGGCTGCCCCGGTCTCTTCAACATATTTTGCCACCGCAATGGCCTGCACCATTCTTTCTGCGCTGACACTGAGTGGATAAGTAGCATTCTTAAGTACATTCCCATAAATCAGATAGCGGATGCAGGTTTGATAATATTCCTCTGTTACATCTACCGACCGGAAAGAAGCCACTCCCAGCGATATGGCCCTTTTTTCAATAGCATCCATTTCTTCCGGACTGAAACCACCTGTATTTACTGTTAGTGCGTGCACTTCCAACCCCCTGACTTTTTTGAGGTAGATGGCACAGTAAGTCGTATCAAGGCCGCCGCTATATGCTAAAACAACTCTTTTGTTATCGGGATTCATCTATCAGGTATTATTTAGCCAGTTTCTCCTTTTTGAATTCTTTCAACCGGATCAATCCGAGATCAGCCAATATCATGTCTACTTTTTCCTTCCGCAAGAGGTTCTTCAGCAAGACAAATTGCTTAATTTTCATAAACCGCTCATAAATTTTGCTTCGTTGCCTGAAATCCTGGGCAGCCTCTTCCTTTGGTTTGTGTTCCTTGGGATCATAGAGCATAGCAGTACACATACAGTTTTTCCTCTCTTTGCTCATGAGGATTT
>DASSGT010000261.1:0-10009 GCA_035693345.1 Puia sp.
TTAATGTAGGGATTCAAAGTGGAGAAAGGAAATGATAGTATGCTGATATATTCTTACACTATCATTTCCTTTTTCAACTTCCACTTTCTCACATCTTTCACCCTTAACACACTCACCACACTGCGTAGTTCGTAGTTTTACGATACAGAATGGGGAGTTGTGCGCTTGGCTCAGCTGGTTTCCTTGTATATATTTGATACATCCAATATCACTGAAATAACCGAATATCCCTGAAAAACCAGCTTGATTTACCGTCCTAAAGAAAACCTTAAATTCAAGTTCTTTTGAAAAACCCCCGATGAATGCTTGGGGGTTTTTTCTTTTCAGACTTCAGGGAATTTTTACAACTCACCCTAAAAAGCAATATTTCAGGAACTACGCCTTATGCTTTACGCCTTAAGCTCTGAAAGTAGTCCCCCATTTTAGTATATTATTCATATTATGAATAAATAGGCCGGTTTTTCTCCCCCCCGCGGCGGCATTTTAGGGCGTTTTATTTTTTCATAAAGGTTAGTTTCTAATTTTATCCAGTATTCAATTCTCTGCTTAATGAACAGTAATCCGAACAATAGCCAATACCGTAGAATTATCATCCGGCGCGGGAATGAATATTTATTATTTAAAACTGATGAGATAGCCTATTTTTTTCTTGAGAATAAAACCTGTTATATGGTTGACCGTATACAGGGAATTAAATATTTAATTTCTAAATCACTGAGGGATCTGACGATGGCACTGGATCCCGCTGACTTTTACCGGATAAATAAAAAATATCTAGTTCATATTGAATCACTGCGCAAATTCAAATTGTGTGTGGCGGGCAGAATAGAAGTGGAACTTTTTCCCGTAACCCGTGAGAAAGTTTTTATCAATCAGGTCAGAATGCAGGATTTCAAAAAATGGGTAACACAAGGCAGTAACGAACAGGCAAGTCCGTTATTTGAAGATATGTTGGAGAACCAGATAGGAATCTCCGAGTACTAGTTTTATTTTCTCATGTGACCGCGGGTGGTTTCCACCACCTGCTTTTTTAAATCAGTTTGTTTTCTTTGGCAGTACGTATGGCATCCGCCTTTGAATGGACGTTCAGCTTGGCGTAAATATTCTTTATATGACTTTTGACAGTTTCGTTATCAATGAATAATTCATCTGCGATAACGCGCCTGTTTTTCCCCTTGGCGATTTCTTCAAGAATCTGGGTTTCTCTTCTTGATAAAGGTGAATGTGAATTTCTTTGAAATGAACGGATGACCAGTTGTGCCACGTTTGCACTCATGGAAGCACCGCCCTGCATAATTTCCCGAATGGATTCCATAATTTTTACAGCTGAACTGTTTTTAGTCAGGTAACCGGAGGCACCATTGGTTAAAGCGCGGAATATAATATCTTCTGAATCATGCACGGTACAGATCAATATGAGCGTATGAGGCAGTAAACTTTTTATCTTGGGTATGGCTTCGATTCCCGACATCCCCGGAAGTCCGACATCCAGCATCACGAGGTCGGGGTTATCCTCTGAAAGTTTTTTGATAGCCTGCTCAGCGGTGGAATATGTATTTATTACCTGGTAACCTTGTTTTTCACCAATTAAAAACCGATACCCCTCACGAATGACCTTGTCATCTTCGACAATGACGATCCGAACATTGGCTTCTTCCATTACAATTTAAATTTTCATAAATTTCCATGATTTCCCGGAGACGGGGCTCCCCCTTAATGGGGGATTTATTCCGAACAGAACAGGCTCCAAAGTTAATTATCTATTAGTTTATGGAGCTTGCGGCTTATTACTTTTGCTGCATGATCATTTTTCAAAATAGGGGTCAGTTTTTTCATGTCGTAAGAGCTTTTTGTTTTGGCATTGCCATTCCATTCATGGCATCTGCGCAGAAAGTCCATTTTCAAAATTATAATGTTCAGCAGGGCCTCATCCAGTCACAGGTGATTGCCATCACCCAGGATCACTTTGATAACCTTTGGTTCTGTACGCTCGGAGGAATTTCACGTTTTGATGGAAAAGTCTTTACCAATTACAGCGAAACAGATGGCCTCATCAGCAATTTTGCAAATACCATCATGGCCGATCACGAATCCAATATCTGGATCGGTGCCGTCACCGGTGTATCGCGATTCAATGGTACGGGATTTAAAAATTTCAGGTTTTCAGAAAATCCGGCTGCGAATGGCGTTAAATCGATACAGGAGGATTCTGCCCATAGAATCTGGGCGCTTGCCGGGGGGACTTTGTATCGGCTGAATAAGACGGATAAACCGCTACATACCGTCGTTTCCGGTTTGTATGAAATAGTAACTGCCATCCAGGTAGACAGGCAGGGTTTTTTGTGGGCCGCCGTTCTCAGTAAAGGAATTTATAAGCTTGAAAAAGACGGATGGAAGTTGCAGTTTTTGATACCTGAGTCGTACGGAAAGGGAGTCTGCCAGAAAATTGTCTTTGACGCGACGAACCGTGACCGGGTTTTTCTGATGATGTTTGGAGGTATTTATATGTCAGAAAAAGGTGTTTTCAGTTCTCTGTTTAAGAATAATGATCTCGGGAAGTTTACCAATCTATACCTCGACAGATCGAACAAATTATGGTTTACATGCACCAAAGGATTATTTCAATATAGTGATTCAGGATTAACAGCATTTAATTCTTCGAATGGATATGAGGGGAGTAACACGGTATCCATTTTTGAAGATCATGAGGATAATATTTGGTTCGGAACCAATGGAACAGGCGTGTTCCGGTATTCATTTCAACCCTTCCTGATTTATGATCAGTTTAGCGCAACGAATAATCTGGGCATTATGCCCATGTTGATCGACAATAATCGGCTTTATTTAGGAACGGAAGGGGGTGGTTTATTCGAATACGATCGGGGTAAAATAAATCATATCAACGGGCCGTCAAATGATCCGGTCGACCAGAATATCATCGGCATATACAATGCGGGAGAAGGCGCTATCTATGTGCTTACCAGCAGTGGAATATTTTCAAAATATGAAAAGGGGAAATTTTCAAGAATACATCTCGGAGAGTTGAAAGGTTGCATTAATACTGTCTCTCCGGATAATCAGGGTGGATTTTGGGTTTCCTCCTGTCTGGGTTTTTTTAATATTTCGGCCTCGGGAAAAACAACACGTATTTTAAATTTATTTTCCAGCAAGATGTTGCCAGTCTCAAATGATAGTATTCTGGTAACAACGGATTACGGCGCTTTTATGGTCGCAACGGATTTTAATTACAGAAAAATAAATGATTCTCTCCTGAATACTGCGAGTTATATGTCGGTTACTTCCCTGGGTTCATATTATTTATTCGCAACATCCAATAAGGGGCTGATTATATACAATAGTACAAATGGCAAGCGCAGGCAATTCACAAAAAAAGATGGATTGAATGCAGATTTCATATACAGTGTTGTCACCGATCATAAAAATCAGATATGGCTTGGAACCGGTCGGGGTATAAATAAAATAAATATAGATACGACTACGGAAACTATACAGGTATCAAGTCTGTCCATTGCCGGTGACATTTCTTCTTCCGAATGCAACCAGGGTGCTGCAATTTATGATGAGAACGGATCGCTTTGGTTCGGAACGGTGTCCGGACTTTTTAAATATGTTCCGGATTCAGAGAAAAAAGTAACTTATCTGCCTCCTGTGGTTCTTCAACAGGTTCAGGTTTACTCCAAAGATATTGACACGAACCGATTTACAGGTTTGTTAAACGAATGGTATGCCATTCCGAAAAATCTGGTATTGCCACATGATGAGAATCATCTGACTTTTTCATTCAGATGCCCCAGTTACCTCAACAGCGAATCCATATTATATCAATATCAGCTGGAAGGAATGGAGAAATCATATTCAGCCCTGACGCCGAATCATTTTGTTGTATATCCCGCGCTTCCGCCCGGACATTACACCTTTAAGGCCAGGGCTTTCCTGCCGGGAATTGGGTTTTCAAAAAACAATATTGATTTTTCATTTGATATAAAAGCAGCTTTTTATCAGACAAATTATTTTAAATTCCTGCTGCTGGTTCTGATCATGGGGATTATTTTATGGATACAATGGCTCCGGATGCGGATTCGCGCAAAAAGACTCAGCCAGATAGAAGAAGTGAAACGGGAGGAAAATATCAAGGTAAGGCAAACGGCTTCAGAGGATTTTCATGATGAAGTAGGAAATAGTTTAACGCGAATACAGGTGCTGACCGACGTACTGAATTCGAAACTTGGTAATGGTCATGAAGAAGAAAAGAGAATTATTCACATGATTAAGGAAAATGTGAGTGGTCTCTATCAGGGTACAAGGGATATACTTTGGGCTTTGAATCCCGAAAGCGATCTGATCAGGGAAATCGGACACCGGTTACAAAGCCTGGGTATTGATGTATTTCAGGACACAGGCATTTGTTTTTCCTACGAAAATTTGTTGGGAGAATCTGAAAATATAAAACTGCCGGGCAACTATAACCGGAATATCATGATGATTTTCAAGGAAGCGATGAGCAATAGTCTGAAACATGCACAGGCTACGAAAGTGAAGTTGAAAATCCTGAAGGCAGAAAACCAGGAAATTCTGATTGAACTGGCAGATAATGGCATAGGCTTCAATCCCCTGTATATTAAGAAAGGACATGGATTTCAGAATATGCAGAAGAGGTCAAACCGGATCAAATCAACCCTAACACCCATCAGTATCCCGGGAGAGGGAACCCGGTATGACCTGAGAATTCCCATTTATCCTGCCTGATCCTTCCAGGATTCATCGTCCGGATCCGGCCTGCCATATACCTTAAATGACAGTTTTTGGCCCTAAACACTACACTCGGGTCCGTTTTAACGCCCTATTTTGAAGAAATCAGTCATTTCTGCCAAAAAAAAAGACGCAATAAACCATCGAACTAAACTATTGTGGTATCTTGTCGGCTATTAAAATGTTTTGGAATGAAAATCTTTGTAGCCGGTTTGCCTTTCGCCGTTAGTGATTCAGAATTGCAAGAATTGTTTGAACCATACGGTACCGTTGGTTCAGCAAAAGTTATTTTAGACAGAGAAACTCACAAGAGTCGTGGTTTCGGATTTGTAGAATTTTCAAGTAATGAAGAAGCGGAGAAAGCCATTAAGGCCCTCGATGGCACAAGCCTGGAAGGAAGAACGCTTACTGTTAAAGTTGCTGAAGATAAAAACCCCGGCGGCGGTGGATCCCGTGGTGGTGGTGGTGGAAGCCGTGGCGGTGGTGGTGGATATAATCGTGACCGTAATCGTTACTAAGCTCAGGCTTTTTACGATTTACGCGTAACTCTTAAACGCTTAACGCCTTTTGGTGGATGGTACTAGTAAATGGAAAATGATTAATTCATTTTAATCTGACTCTGTTTGCTATTCCCATCCATCATTTTTTTGTCCAGAGCAGCCCGTTTTTTAGATTTCCAAAAATCTCAATATGCGATTTGCCGTTTGGATGATTGGCTTCGTGATGCTTTCTGCTGTTTCATTTGCCCAAAAACATCCACTAATAGAATATGAGGCAGATGAAAAAATAAAGAAAAATGCCCTCAGGTTTATTGTTTTTGGGGACTGGGGAAGGAATGGAGAAGATAATCAGAAACAGGTCGCCCGCACCTTGGGCGTGGTAGCCAAAAAATTCAAAGCCGAATTTATCGTTTCTACCGGTGATAATTTTTATCCCAATGGGGTACAAAGCACACGGGATTATAACTGGATTGCCTCTTATGAAAATATTTATACCGCACATTCATTGCAGGAGGACTGGTATCCGGTTTTAGGTAACCACGATTATCGGGGCAATCCCCAGGCAGAAATAGATTATTCAGAAGTTGATCGCAGATGGAACATGCCCGCCAGGTATTATTCCAAAATCTATTTTATTGACGATGATACAACGCAGGGCATATTGCTTGTGTTTATTGATACCACGCCGTTTTTATCAGAATCCTATCTCAACAATAAATTTCATATGCAGGGCCAGGATACTGCACAGCAAAGAATCTGGCTGGAAAAAACTTTGAGTGAAACGCCTTCAAATATTAAGTGGAAATTGGTATTTGGCCATCATCCTGTTTATACAGGCGGCGGCAGAATGAAAGCACTGGAGACTCAGGAAATGAAAAAGTTGTTTCAGCCCATTTTCGAAAAATATCATGTGAATGCATACATCTGCGGTCATGATCATAATCTTCAATATATCAAGCCACCCGGCTTTACCCATTACCTGGTTTCCGGGGCAGGATCAGAACTTTCCAGGACAGTTGTTCATCCGGAGGGTGGAGTCTTTGCAAGGGCGGAAAACGGATTCATGAATATTACCGTCTCTCCAAAACAAATGCACGTTAGCGTGGTTAATTACAAAGGAGAGAATATATACTCCGTGACATTACCACAACAGTAAGCTGAAGGCGTAAAGCTTAAAGCAACAGCCAACTGCCAACTGCCAACTGTCGGCTGTCAACTGTCAACCGTCAACGACGAAGTCGTAATTTTACACAATCAACAATGGCTGTAACACAAAGTAAGCCAGGCTGGAGAGAACGGCTGAATGCTCTTCGTAACCTGCCCGCATTTTTTAAACTGGTATGGGATTCGAGTCCCTGGATGACAGCATTGAATGCCGGTCTCCGGCTGATCAGATCGGCAATCCCGGTTTCCGTTTTGTATATCGGAAAGCTGATCATAGACGAAGTGATCTTATTGAACCGGGATCACGCACATGTTTCAACCCATCATTTATGGATGCTGATTGGCGCCGAATTCCTGTTGGCTCTTTTCAATGACGCGCTGGGACGCAGTATCTCACTGTTGGATAGTCTGCTGGGAGACCTGTTTGGAAAATTAAGTTCCATCCGTATCATGAAACATGCTGCTATACTGGACCTGGAACAATTTGAAGATCCCGTTTTTTATGATAAACTGGAGCGTGCAAGACAACAGACTACCGGCAGAACCATTCTGTTATCGCAGGTCATGAGTCAGATGCAGGACCTGATCACGATGGGGTTTTTAGCTGCCGGACTGATCATTTTCAATCCCTGGCTGATTGTATTATTATTTATAACCATCCTGCCATCTTTTATAGGTGAATCTTATTTCAACGACCAAACCTATGCGCTCAGCCGGAGACAGACTCCTGAACGCAGGGAACTGGATTATCTGCGATATCTGGGGGCCAGCGACGAAACAGCCAAAGAGGTAAAAATTTTCGATTTATCAGGATTTATAATTGAAAAGTTTGAGGCATTAGCCAATAAGTTTTATCTGAGTAACCGGCGGATCACCATTAACAGATCGCTCTGGGGCACGGCTTTTACTTTGTTGGGTAGTCTGGGATATTATGGTGCCTATGTTTATATCATACTGGAAACCATTTCAGGTAGTATCAGTATCGGTAAACTGACTTTCCTGGCAGGATCTTTTCGCCAGCTCAAAAGTCTGATGGAGTCGATACTCACCAGATTTTCAGCAGTCTCTCAGGGAGCTATTTATCTAAGCGATTTTTTTGAATTTTTTGATATCCGGCCAGGCATCACCGTGAGCAAAAATCCTTTACCCTTTCCCAAACCTGTCTTGTATGGATTCGAATTCCAAAATGTAGGGTTTCGTTACCAGCATGCCGAAAAATGGGCATCGAGACATTTAAATTTTACATTGAAGGCCGGTGAAAAAATCGCACTGGTAGGAGAGAACGGAGCTGGTAAAACAACATTGGTAAAATTGCTGGCCAGACTGTACGATCCGACCGAAGGCCGGATATTGTTAGACGGAGTCGATCTGCGGTCATATGATATCGCCAGTCTGAGGGCAAACATTGGAATTATTTTCCAGGATTATCTCAGATATCAGATGCGTGTTTCGGATAATATTGCGGTGGGAAATATTGTTCAGAAAGAGAACACATCCATGATTATTTCAGCAGCAGAGCAAAGTCTTGCCTCGGATCTGGTAAGTCGTCTGCCGGCCGGATATGAACAGATGCTGGGTAAAAGATTTCAGGAGGGAGTCGAATTGTCGGGTGGTGAATGGCAGAAAGTGGCCCTTGCCAGAGCCTATATGAGGCAGGCGCAGGTATTGATTTTGGATGAACCCACTTCTGCCCTGGATGCCCGGGCTGAATACGAAGTCTTCCAGCGGTTTGCGGCACTTACGCAGGGTAAATCAGCCGTACTGATTTCCCATCGTTTCTCTACCGTACGAATGGCCGATCGCATATTGGTATTACAGGAGGGCGAACTGATTGAAAGCGGATCCCATCAGGAATTAATTGACAGGAAGGGTAAATACGCCGAGCTATTTGCGCTGCAGGCAAAAGGATATCAATAGTATGGCGGAAAAAATAAAAATATGTCCCCGTTGTAAAAAGGAATTCAAATGCAATGCTGAAAATATTTCAGCCTGCAGTTGTTCGAAAGTTCCACTGAGTAATGAAACAAAGTCCTTTCTGGCAAACACTTTTTTTAATTGTTTGTGCAACGAGTGTCTGACAGAACTCAACCGCCTTGTCGCCAGGGAAAAAGAATATCCTTTTCCCGGCAGAGGCGGCGACATCATTGAAGGGGTTCATTATTATAACGAGGGCGAATACAGGGTATTTACGGAATTCTATCTGATATCCCGTGGTTTTTGCTGCCGCAGCGGATGCAGGCATTGTCCATATGGTTTTGACAAACGAAGGGGTGTATAGGCTGGGTAAATCTTTTAAATCAAAATCTGCCAATATTAAATAGTCTCATCTCTTTATTACATAGACATATTCTGCGAAGCCCAGCGTATCCCAAAAGATATTTCCGATTAATTTTTTACCTCTGACCCAATGACCTAAAATCCTAAAAGGGGCTGCAAGAATAAAAAACCAATTACGCCTGGTACCTCCTTTCAACACCGAACATCCCGTTTTGTTAAACAAATCAGTTAATTCTTTTACTGAATAAATTCTCACATGTGTTGGGTCATCATAAAAATTTAGCGAACCATGCATGGATGGCAGCTTTGTGCTTTTAATTCCGGGATATTCGATATACATATATCCCCCAACTTTAAGCTTACTTAAAAGTTTTTCTATTACCTGATCTCCGTTATGGAGATGTTCAATCACATGAACCATCCAAATACCGTCAAAATAGTTATCGGGAATGACGTGAAAATCCAGAAGCGTAAGATCCATCTCATAAAAAGATTTCATTACTTTAAAATCTTCTTCACTATTGTTATAATCTCTATTCAGATCAACACCGTAATATTCACACGCAGGAAACATAAAAACAGTCTTTGAAGCTGAGTGATTTCCTGTACCGATATCCAATAACTTAAATGGTTTATTGCCAAAGGACTTTTTTAAATAAATGAATTTTGAATTAGCACTCTTAAAAAATTTGTTCATATAAAGAATTTAGGTTTTGCAATACATACGTTCATTGGATATTGATCAGAATTCACTAATTCATTTAATTTCAAATCCTTCTGACGGTTGTAAGTAGAAACACTTAGATAAGCAAACAATTTATGTTTAATAAGTTATTTTTATATATTTACCTCTAATTGAAGTTTTTATTTACCTCAACCCGATCTGTATGCGCACTCTATGTAACCTGCTAAGCACTTTTCTGGTAGTATTTGTTCTTGCCTCTATCAGCGTGTCTCAAACCTCCTGTTCCAAGACAGTTACAAATCATGATACTACAATCAAGACTGTTCATGATACAACCGTAAAAATTGTTAAAGATACAATTGTTGATACCCTCTACAATCTAAATTATGGACTTGTTGCCTATTATAACTTTAACAATGGAAACTTAAATGACAGTAGCGGCAGGGGAAATAATATAATATTTAATAATGCAACAGTAACCAGCGACCGTTTCGGACGCGCCGGAAATGCTTACAGGTTTACCGGAGGCGCTTATATGAGGGTGCCCAACAGCGTGACTTTAAATCAAACACAAATTACCATGATGGCTATAGTTAGGATGAATGGATTTTAT
>DASSGT010000262.1:0-2438 GCA_035693345.1 Puia sp.
CCTTTTATGATTAATCCTTAACAATAAAAAAATGAAAAAAGCTATTATTTTTTGCGGCCTGTTTATAGCCATTCTTCAGGTTGTTTCTGCGCAATCGAATAAAACAAATCTGAGCCTGCAGGTCTCATCGGCAGCTGCTGCAAACCGCAAGCAGCTCGCAAGCTACGTATGGACAAGAACGATACAGGTTTTTGTAGATGGTACTTTGAAAAATACGATCGTGAGCTCGATTTCCATTGGGCCTGATGGTAAAATGGTTACAACTGCTGTTTCATCTACTCCGACAGATCCTCCTCCAACCAGGGGTATCCGGGGAGATATTGCCAGAAAAAAAATGGCCGAGATGAAAACATATATTGATAATGCCATGAAAACGACCGCGAGTTATATTTATTTGTCGACAGGTAAAATGGTTGATTATTTTAATGCTGCCAGTATTTCGCAATCCGGTAATACGATTACCGTTGTGGGATCCAATGTAAATCAGACTGACGACCAATTGACTATGAAAGTAGCTACCGGAACTTATGCCTATATCAGTCAGAGTTTTGCATCTACAGTAACAGGGGGAGACGCGATTACCGGAAACTGCAATTACAAAACATTCAGCAACGGCCTGACTGCTTTTAATTCGGGTGAACTGGATCTGCCTGCGAAGAATATGAAACTCATGGTGTCAAATACGGGTTATGCCAAAAAGCTCCAATAAAGCGTAAGGCGTAAAGCGTAAGGCGTAAAGCAGAATGGGGTGGTTGCGGGTAAAAAAATGGAAGAAAAATCAGGGCGTTTTTTCAGCTGCTTCCAGCTGCTGTTTGTATCGCTTCGATTTGAAATAGAAATCCAGCTGAAGGCCGATCGCATGTAGTGGTTCTACACCTGGTTGGTTTTGAAATTGGTATAGGTAATATACTTCAAAATCGATATTCCTGCTGACTTTAATATCGGATCCAATCGTCAGGCGAAGTCTGTCCTGCGAATTGTCATTCAAATAGAAAAAATATTCCGTCCATGTATAAACATCAAAAGTCAAATAATCCGTTTTAAAATTCCGGATAAATTTTAACCGGGGTCTGTAAATGGGCTGGAAGTCTCCATTCACCCAGCGCCAGTCCAAACGGTTCCTGCTTGTGAGTCTGATGTCCATGGGCAAATTAAAATTGTTATTCGTTTCGGTTTCGAATATATTAACCACTTTCTTTTTGTCGCCGGGTGGGGCATTGGAATACGAATAGCCTATTCTGAACCACCAATAATATTTCATCGTCGTGTCGTGTAAATCCATAAACTTTTTCCCGATTAATCCGGGATGGGCGAAATAGTCAACATATATACCGGTGGTTCCATCTGTATATTCGGAGTTTGACCTGGTACCTGAAACCATTCCGTATAACCGGAACCGTTCATTCAACCGGTAATAAAAATCAAGCTCGGGCCAAATCTGTTTTGAGGCGGAGGTGGAGTCCTGGGCCATCAGCTGTTGGGTACATAAAACGACGCTTAAAAACAGAATGGCTTTTGTAACAGACAGCCTCACAGATTTGATCGTTTAACGGTTAAATTAAATTGGTCTGAAGATTAAAAGGCGTTGGGAGACCGGATTCACATATACATCAGATGCAAAAAAACAGCTTATCACCGACAACCGGTGTTTTGTTTTACGGTTAAACTATTAAAAATTCCCTGATTATTGATTCCGCTTAATTAACTTTATTAGGAAACGCACGCAACCTATTTCTTTTAAAACATCTATTATGAAAAAATTGATCACTTTGTCAGCCGCTATTTTATGCTCACTGATTCTCTTCACTTCCTGCGGACCTACACTGACTGTAACCAATGACTATGATCACACTGCCAATTTCAGCCAGTATCATACATTTAAGATCGTAAAACTGGAACAGCAATATCAGGCGCTGAGCCAGTTAAACCAAAACCGGGTGATCAATGCCGTGAGACAGCAAATGATTGCGAAAGGTTTTACTGAGGCAGAAAATGCTGACCTGCTGGTAAATATCACCAGCATTTTAAAAAACCAGAAGGAAATAGTTGCAAATTCTTATGGTTATGGCGGCGGGTACAGACCTTATATGTGGGGCGGTGGGAATATGTCCACTACAGTGAATGTTCAGAATTATATCGCCGGGTCTCTGATCATTGAAGTAGCTGCAGCACAGGGAAATAAATTACTCTGGGAAGGTATCGGCAATCAGGATATTGATGCTCCATCTAAAAATCCTGATCAGACAGTGCCCATTGTTGTACAAAAGATCATGGCCAGTTTTCCTCCGGGCATGGCTACTAAATAACTTTACTTAACTGAGAACTTAAAAAAGGGAGCGAAGCTCCCTTTTTTTTAGTATGGAAGTGTGGAAGTATGGAAGAATGGAAGTGTAGTATGGAAGTTGGGGATTTGTTTATGCAGACAGGGATTTTGCTAC
>DASSGT010000263.1:0-9143 GCA_035693345.1 Puia sp.
GGCCTTACACCGAATATCATAGAAGAGCGTCCCATGAACGTGGCCGTTATGGACGTATACAGCCGTTTGATGATGGATCGTATTATCTTCCTGGGTTATCCGATAAATGATGAAGTTGCCAATATTATTACTGCGCAATTACTTTTCCTGGATAGCACTGACCGTCACCGGGATATACAGATGTATATCAATAGTCCGGGTGGATCAGTTTATTCAGGTTTGGGAGTTTATGATACCATGCAGTATGTCACACCGGACGTGGCCACCATTTGTATAGGCATGGCGGCATCCATGGGAGCAACGCTGATGTGTGCCGGTACAAAGGGGAAAAGGACAGCGCTTAAACATAGCCGGGTGATGATGCATCAGCCCAGTGGTAGTGTAGGTGGTCAGGCGAGTGACATTGAGATAACAGTAAATGAAATCAGGAAACTCAGAAAAGAATTATACGAGATCTACGCCAATCATACTGGCAAAACAATTAAACAGATCGAAAAAGATTCGGATCGGGATTATTGGTTAACGGCGATGGAGGCGAAAGAATATGGTCTTGTGGACGAAGTACTTGTGATCAATCCAAGAAAAGAGAAAAAAGAAAACTAAATATCTAAACGAATATCATGAAATACGGCAAATACCCTGTTCAGCCTTTTCGCATGGATGATGAACCGTCCGAAGAAAAGGAAGAAAAACCGCAAACGGATCCAGGCATGTTGATGAAAAAACTCGAGAAGTATTTTTTTGAAACACGTACAGTTCAGTTATGGGGTGTGGTGGACGATCGCTCAGCCAAAGATATTATCAATAAGTTTTTCCTGCTGGACGCCGATAAACCGGGAACTGAAATCAAGTTTTTGATCAATAGTCCGGGTGGTATGGTCACCAGCGGTATGGCGATTTACGACGTAATGAAAATGATGAAGAGCCCGGTAAGTACCGTATGTATTGGTCTGGCTGCTTCTATGGGTTCTGTCTTGTTAAGCGGTGGTGCCAAAGGGAGACGATTCATTTATCCTCATGGAGAAGTGATGATTCATCAGCCAAGCCTGGGCGGATACATACAGGGTGTGAGTGTGGATCTGGAAATTCAGGCTAAGCAAACAAAAAGAGTAAAGGAAATCGCCGCTAAGATACTCGCTGAAAATTGTGGTAAGAAAATCGATCAGATCATGAAGGATTTCGACCGCGATTACTGGATGGATGCCAAAGAGTCCGTTGATTATGGCATTGCTGATCAGATCAGCACGGAAATCTATTAAGCGCGTCCAACGCTTAAAGCCTGGCGTTAAGCATTGAGCGTTAAGCGTTAAGCTTAAAAGGTTGGTTTTCGGCGATAAGTTGATTAATTTTGCATGATTATTTAAGAGATGGCTAAAAATACCCTTCATTGTTCTTTTTGCGGCAGGAGTCGTGATGAGGTGAAAATACTCATTGCGGGTCAGGAAGGACATATTTGTGAAAACTGCGTAGAACATGCACAGGAAATTATTTCCCAGGAACTGATCGTGCGCGATGATTCCTCTCCTTCCTCCCAATTTAAGCTCACGGTAAAAAAACCCATAGAGATTAAAAGATTTCTGGATGAATACGTGATCGGTCAGGATGACGCAAAGAAAGTACTGGCTGTGGCAGTATATAATCATTACAAGAGACTGCAGCAGAAAGTAACTGAAAATGATGTTGAAATTGAAAAAAGCAATATCATCATGGTGGGTGAAACCGGAACGGGTAAAACCCTTCTTGCGAAAACAATTGCCAAATTGCTGAATGTACCATTTGCAATCGTTGACGCGACCGTATTTACTGAAGCAGGTTATGTTGGAGAAGATGTTGAAAGCATTCTGACGCGTCTTTTGCAGGTGTGCAACTATGATGTGGTCAGTGCAGAAAGGGGCATAGTTTATATTGATGAAATTGATAAGATCGCACGCAAGGGCGACAATCCTTCGATAACACGTGATGTGAGCGGTGAAGGTGTTCAGCAGGGTTTACTAAAGCTTCTTGAAGGAACGGATGTGCTTGTTCCTCCACAGGGGGGTCGTAAGCATCCGGAACAAAAACTGATTAAGATAAATACGCAGAACATATTATTTATTTGCGGTGGGGCATTCGACGGCGTTGACAGAATCATCGGACGCAGAATTAATACCAATGCGATTGGTTTCAATGTAAATAAAGAACAACAGGAATTCACAAGAAAGAACTTACTGCAGCATGTGAATGCGCCTGACCTGAAAACATTTGGGCTGATTCCGGAACTGCTCGGCCGTTTACCGGTTGTAACACACCTGAACCCGCTGGATTCTGTTACCCTTCGCTCTATTCTCACCGAACCAAAGAACTCCCTGATACGTCAGTACAAAAGATTATTTGAACTGGAAGGAATTCAGCTGAGTATTGACGACGATGTACTCGATTTTATGGTGACAAAAGCAGTAGAGTACAAACTCGGGGCCCGCGGATTGCGGAGTATTTGCGAAAGCATACTTACTGACGCCATGTTTGAACTTCCTTCTTCAAAAGAAAATAAATTTCATCTCAACATCGAATATGCCCGGAAGAAATTCGATACCAGTAAGATGAGTCTTTTAAAAGTTGCGTGACAAGTTTAAGATCTAAGACGCAAAGATTAAAGCAGTCTACAAATTTTCAATTATTGCCGATGAAAGAATTGCTCGATAAATTAAAAGCAGAAGGATTGACTGAAGCACAGGCGATAAAAGCAGTCGAAATCATGAAGAATTTCGCCAAGTCAAAATTCCCGTTATTTGGCGGAGCGATCGACAAAATATTTGATAAGTACAATAAGCCGCAGGAAGAAGATTTTATGCCATAATAAGCTGAAGGCTTAAAGCGAAAAGCGTAAAGCTTTTCTATTTTTGTTGCTCGAAATAAAATGATTCCAATTTACTAATTCTCAATCTCAGTAGCTTACACACGTCAGGCTTTAAGCTTTAAGCCTTTTGCCTTACGCCTAAGAAAGCACTTCCCTTGCGATAACAATCTTTTGAATTTCTGAAGTTCCCTCGCCTATCGTGCAGAGTTTGCTGTCGCGGTAAAATTTTTCTACGGGAAAATCTTTTGTATATCCATATCCGCCAAAAATCTGTACGGCTTCAGTAGCAGTTCGCACGGCTACTTCACTGGAAAAATATTTAGCCATGGCAGACTCCTTTGTCATGGGCAGGCCTTTGTTTTTCCGCTCACCAGCGTGCAGTGTCAATAATTCCGCAGCTGCGATTTCTGTCGACATATCTGCCAGTTTAAAAGAGATCCCCTGAAAAGAAGAAATCGGCTTGTCAAACTGATGCCTTTCCTTTGAATATTTAACCGCTGCCTCAAATGCCCCTTTGGCAATTCCCACGCCCAGTGCAGCAATCGAAATCCTTCCGCCATCGAGTACTTTGAGAGATTGTTTGAATCCGTCTCCAACTTTCCCCAAACGGTTAGAATCCGGAATACGGCAATTATCAAATATCATTTCTGCTGTTTCACTGGCGCGCATACCGAGTTTGTTTTCCTTTTTACCCCCTTTGAAACCCTGCACGCCCCGCGGTACCACAAAGGCCGTTGCATTATTTTTTTCCCTGGGCTTTCCCGTTCGGGCAACTACAACAGTGATGTCACTGCTGATGCCGTGGGTAATCCAGTTTTTTGTTCCATTAATAATCCATTCGTCACCATCTTTTACAGCCGTGCATTGCATATTGGCAGCATCACTGCCAGTATTGGCTTCAGTTAGTCCCCAGGAACCGAGCCATTCACCTGTGGCCAGCTTTGGCAAATAGGCTTTTTTCTGTTGTTCGCTGCCAAACGTAAGAATATGACCGGTACACAGAGAATTGTGTGCAGCCAGACTGAGTCCGATAGACCCGCATACTTTGGCAATTTCTTCTATTACCAGAATATATTCGATATAGCCCATACCGGATCCTCCGTATTCTTCGGGCACTACAACACCCATAAGACCAAGTCGGCCCATCGCCCGCATGATCTCAATGGGGAAATGCTGGGTTTCATCCCACTCCATGACATGCGGCCTGATATGCTGATTTGCAAAATCTCTGGCAGTTGCGGCAACCTGCCGGGAAATTTCGTCTAATTCAAAATCCATATGAAAGGTTCTAAAAATAAAAGAGGCAACAACCGGAAGGTTGCTGCCCCGAATAGCAAACAATCGCTAGAATTGCTAAACCAAGGCTCGTTAAACCAAGAGCAAAATACAAAATAATTTGATAAAAACTAACAATCGTTAGTTTTTTTTGAATCGCGCCCGGGAGGTCTTTTGGACTGCTTTTATATAGATCCTATACCTCATTGAATATTACGGCATTAAATAATACGTCCCCAGTGGGCTTTTGGAGACATTATTCTTTTCCCCCTAGATTTTATCTTTCCGCGCTTTTAGAAATTTGCTGTGCATATTATAGTGATCGTCCTGTGCGCATACAATGATCTGGCTGATATTTTTTTCTATAAAACCCGCAATAGTCATTTTTAAAAATACCCCGGTATTGGCATCGATGGAATGTATGGTATACTCCTCATTTGATTGAAATATGGTTTTGTTTGTAATGGAATCCTGCATGGTCATTTTTAAATTCAGAACATTGGTTTCGGACTGAACTGCAACAGATGCCGTAATAATATAGTCAGATGCTAGCGGAGATTTCGTTACGTACTGTGAAGCCTTCTGGAGTTCTTCCCGAATGGATTTTTCCGTTAGATTTTTGTTCCCGATATAGAAAAAATTTTGTGCCTGGCTAAAAAAACCAAAAAAAATAAAGGCCGCCAATACTGATATTATTTTCATTTTGACTCTATGTTATTTTTTAAGGATATCATATAACAGCTAATTTACATCACTTATCACAACTGACTGAATATGAAATATCCCAACTCGCGACGTCGTTTTGTGAAACAGACTGCAACAGGAATCGGACTGCTTTCCTTACCTGCATTATTATCCGCTAAACAAAATACCACTGAAAAACTGAAAATTGTCTGTGTGGGTGGCCATCCTGATGACCCCGAAAGCGGTTGCGGGGGAACACTGGCAAGATTCACTGCCGCAGGACACGCAGTTACCATTATTTACCTGACGCGGGGAGAGGCCGGTATTGCCGGTACTTCGCATGGGGATGCGGCTAATATCCGGACCAGGGAAGCGACGGAAGCCTGCAAAATACTCGGGACTAAACCAGTTTTTGCGGGGCAGATTGATGGAGACACTATCATGAATAACGAATGGGTGAAGAAGTTGCAATCGATGCTGGAAGAAGAAAAACCGGATGTTGTCTTTACACACTGGCCGGTAGATTCACATAAAGATCATCAGATCGCCAGTTTACTGACGATCCAAATCTGGATACACGCAGAAAAAAAATTTGACCTTTATTTTTTTGAAGTTTGTACCGGAGAGCAAACCATGATTTTCAAACCCACAGATTATGTTGATATTTCGGAAACAAAGGAACAGAAAAAAAAGGCAGTATACTGTCATGTCAGCCAGGATCCGCCTGGTATTTATCAATGTGGACACGCCTCTATGGAAGAGTTCAGGGGACGTGAACTCGGTG
Organism: Puia sp.; assembly: GCA_035693345.1. Taxonomy (GTDB): domain Bacteria; phylum Bacteroidota; class Bacteroidia; order Chitinophagales; family Chitinophagaceae; genus Puia. Next base: position 5,580 of record DASSGT010000263.1, read on the forward strand.
TAGTTGCTGCAGAAGCATTTGTGCGCATGACAGGGCTGAAAAATGGAAATCACTTCATTTTTTAAAATATAACTTCTTCTTCTCAGTTCACCATCAGATACGGTTTCAATTTTTCAAAAAGTGAGGCATCCATCTGAGCCAGCTGTAATAATTCATTAACAGAATGAAATGAACCGTGCTGCAACCTGTATTCTATAATACTCCGGGCGAGTGACCAGCGGATATACGGATGCGACATAAGAATTTCTTTAGTCGCTGTATTGATATCGATTTGGCGGAGGGTTACTGAATGGATTCTCAGATAAGGTTTTATTTTCTGAAAGGTCGTATCCGGCAATCCAAACGTCTCAGACACCTGATCGGTCTGATAAAAGCCTCCCAGTTTTTCCCTGAAGTGAATGATTCTTGAAGCCAGTTTTTCACCGATTCCGGGGAGCGCCGACCATACAACCGAATCGGAATGATTCACATCGGTCTCCGAATAAATTTTTACTGTACGCCTGAACCGGGGCTCCGGAATCGGACTGCGTTCATGAAACAAGGAATCCGTCTTTCTGACAGCTGAACGATCATCGGCATATATCTTTTCATAACGCGGACGGCTTTGAAATTCCGGAGGTGACCGGGAAATACGTACAAATGGAAAAAGACGTTCATAGTCGGCACTATGTAGTCCATATAATTTTTTCAGGTCTTCTGCTTTCTGAAAACGACCACCTTTTTCCAGGTAACGTTGGATCGTCAGGGCCTGACGCTCCTGCAATCCCAGTCGAATCCAGTCGGTTGTCCGGATCTTATTCGGATCAAAATAAAACATATGCAACTGTGCATATTTATCAGCCTTCAGCTGATTCAATTCTTCTGAAAATATTTTTTGACGGGTGTAACGTTGTCTGTTATTTTCTTTCGATGAATCGAATCGGGATGATTCGAATTTCCGTACTTCCTCCTTCATTTTATTATAAGCCTCAGGATCGCGATCTCCCGGAGAATGTTTAAAAAAATAAGGAAGTATAAAAAATATGATGATGAGTAAAAGCAAAAAAAGAACGCCATAGCGTTCTTTTCTGGTAAAGGTCAAATATCCACGAATCGTTTCCCACATACCCTTTTCTATTAAAGATAAAACCCGTATAGGGGGAAGACTATACCCTGAAAGTGGAAAACCTGACTCTACACTTACCGTCCAAAATCTTACAATTGTTAGTAGTAATAATATTTTCGCGGATGAGGGGGACGGGACTGTCTTACGGGGTGCTGATATGCGGGCAGCACTTTACCCAGTCCGATGATAAGACCCACGTTGAATCCAAATTGTAAAAGACCGGGGTTAGTAATGTAATAACCACCCGGATCACCCCAGTTGCCAAAATAATATCCTGAGCTGGTGGGGGCCGTTCCAAGTAAGCGCGCACTCAGGCGAATACCAAACTGAGGATCAACAAAAATGTCCGCACCCGCCTGGAATCCATATGCAAAAGCCGCGTTACTGGAAAAGCTGTTTGGTGAGGGTGTAAAAATCGCAGCACCCAAATCGGCACCCATAAATAATGAAACCGGAGATTCAGGAAGTGGAAACCTGGATACCGGTCCGGCCATAATATAGTTTATACCAGCGCTCGTTTCATAAGTTGGCTGGTCGCCCGGGATGGCTCCGTAATTATACAATTTCGCCGGCGTCTGCATCCGGTTATAAGCGATCTCAATTCCAAAATGACGGTTGAAATTAAATTGAAAGGATCCGCCATAATTAAAGGCTGCATCAACTCTGCCAAAAGAGCTGTTAAAATCCAATTTGTCACTAAACGTATAACCACCTGTCGGTATAAATTCGATCGATGATTGTGCGAAAGAAACGCCAAACATACAGCACATCAAACCGGATAATAGAATCCATTTTTTCATACAGTATAGTTTACTTCTTCTTAGGACGTAATTTTTTATAATTAGTTTAAAAATTAACTGCTTCTTTCTGTTAAAAGCTTCTTAAAGCCCTCTTAAGCTTAAGGCATAAAGCGCAAGGCGTAAAGCATTAATTATAGAACGCCTGAATGCACACCTTATTTTCTTTCCGGAAAATGGAAAAATTACCCCTCTTTAAAATTATTTTGGCTTTACGCCTTAAGCTTTGAGCTTTAAACCGTCATAAGCAAGTTCTATTCCCTGCGGGAGCCCTGCCATCACATCGGAGTGTTTTCCCAACTGATGACTGATATGTGTAAAATAAGCTGAAGAAACACCTAATTCGGTTGCCATGGCAACGGCTTCGTCCAGATTGAAATGGGAAATATGTTTTTCTATCCGAAGTGCATTTAAAACCAGGATTCGTGAACCCCTGATTTTTTCTTTCTCTGATTCCTCGATACGGTTTGCATCTGTGATATAGGTAAAATCACCGAAACGGAATCCAAGAACCGGCATTTTCAGGTGCCAGACCTGGATGGGTATTACCCGGATATCGCCGATCATAAATGGATCTATAGCAATGGTATTCAGCTGAATTTCGGGAACACCCGGATAACGGAAATCGGTGAACGCATATGGAAATTCGCGAATGATCACTTCCTGCGTCATTTCGTTTGCAAATACAGGCATGGGTTTGCCGGAAAAAAAATTAAAAGCGCGGATATCATCGAGTCCGGCGATATGATCCTTATGCGGATGAGTAAACAAAACCGCATCCAGCTTAGTGACATGTTCCCGTAACATCTGGTAGCGGAAATCCGGTGTGGTATCGACGACGATTCTAGTAGTGGATGACTCCACCAGAATGCTCGATCTGAGCCTTTTATCTTTTTTATCGGACGAATGGCATACCGGACAGGGGCAGGCAATCATCGGAACCCCACTGCTGGTGCCTGAACCCAGAAAACTGATTTTAAGAGAAGGAAATTCCACGTGCAAAAATAATTGAAACCCATTGATCAGCTCTGGGGTTTGAGCAGGTTTTCCAAAACCTTCCGGCTATCGGGCAAAAGAACTTCCGGATCAAAATTCAGTTGCGGGAGAATATCTATCAGCGTATTAATGCGTCCTTCCAGGGTAAGAAACTTGTTCAGCACCAACACCTTTTTTTCTTCCAGGATACAATATCCGCTTTGAAAATTACCACGTTCATAGCGTATCACATAACCTGTTTCATGTAATAGTTTTTCTATCTTATCCAGTGTGGTGACGGTATATTTCATAACTCAAAGTTGATAAAAGACGGCGACAAGATACTATTCATTTATCCACAAATCGCTGATAGTAGACGATTGCAGTAGACAGCACTTCCAGACTTCCAGTCTTTCATACTTCCATACTTTTTTTACGCTTTCCCCACCATTCTGATCACCGGAACAATCATTTCCTCCATACTCACACCTCCGTGTTGAAAGCTGTTGCGGTAATAGTTTGCGAAATAATTGTAATTATTTGGATAACAAAGAAACCCGTCGCCCTTTGCGAAAATGAACGAAGAATTAATGGTAGGCACAGGCAACCCGGCTTCCTTGGGATCGCGAAAAGCAAGTACTTCTTTTGGTTCATAATTCAGATTGCGACCATGTTTATAACGCAGGT
>DASSGT010000264.1:0-8175 GCA_035693345.1 Puia sp.
TCATAATGGCGCTGATAGTCATTTGTCATTTATCCGGGCACGCACAATTCAAAGCAAATGCTTCTGTTGCACTGATCAATCGCGTCATACCAGATCAGTCTTCACATTTTGTAGTGGAAGAGTTGCAGACAAAGGAGAAGGCGGATGTGTTTGAAATCGAAAGCAGAAAGGATCAGATCATTCTGCGCGGTACCAATTCCGTTGCCATAGCATCCGCTTTATATTATTACCTCACCCATTTTTGTCATTGCCAGATTACCTGGAATGGAACGAATCTGGATCTCCCGAAACCACTGCCGCAAGTAATAAAAAAGGTTCATCAGACTTCACCTTACCCTTTTCGCTATTATATGAATTATTGCACATTCAACTATAGCATGAGCTGGTGGGACTGGAAGCGATGGGAGAAAGAAATAGACTGGATGGCATTGCACGGTATAAATATGCCATTAGCTATTACAGGTGAAGAATATACCTGGTATATGGTATATAAGAACATGGGGTTTTCAGATGAAGATCTGCAATCGTTTTTTAGCGGCCCCGCTTACTTTTCCTGGTTCTGGATGGGCAACCTCGATGGGTGGGGAGGGCCATTGCCACTGAACTGGATGAAGAGCCACATGGAATTGGAAAAAAAGATATTGCAACGTGAAAGAGAACTGGGAATGAAACCTGTATTGCCCGCTTTTACAGGACATGTACCGGCGGCATTCAAAAAGAAATTTCCAAACGCAAAGTTGAAAGCTACCAATTGGAAGAATGGTTTTGAAGATGTTTATATTCTGGATCCCGAAGATTCTCTTTTTGGAATCATTGGCAGGAAATTTATACAGGCACAAACAGGTCTGTTTGGTACGAATCATTTGTATTCCGCAGATACATTCAATGAAAATGAACCGCCCTCAGATGACACGGGTTATCTGGCCAAACTCAGTGGGCATTTATATAAGAGTATGCTGGCAGCAGATCCCGAATCCATCTGGGTCATGCAGGGTTGGCTGTTTTACAGCGATCGGAAATTTTGGAAAGCTCCTCAAATAAAAGCCCTGCTCGATGCGGTACCCAATCAACATATGATCCTGCTCGATCTGGCGGCCGAGATAGAGCCCGTTTGGAAAAGAACAAATGCTTTTTATGGCAAACCCTGGATTTGGAACATGGTCCACAATTTTGGAGGGAATATTAGCATGTTCGGAAGAATGGATGGTGTGGCTGCAGGTCCCGCAGTCTCACTCCATGATACGGCGTCCGGCCAAATGATAGGAATCGGTCTGACGATGGAAGGTATCGAACAAAATCCGGTGATGTATGAATTGCTTACCGAGCAGGTCTGGCAGGATCAATCGGTTGATTTAAATAAATGGCTGGAGTTTTACACCCGCAACCGGTATGGTGCATTGGATACGAGTCTTATAAAGGCCTGGCAAATTTTGAGGCAAACTGCCTACAACGGAACGACAATCAGAGACGGTGCCGAATCTATTATCACGGGCAGGCCAACATTCGATTCTACGACAGTATGGACAAGAACGAAACTGAACTATAAGCCAAAAGACTTTCTTCCGGCCTGGGATTATTTTATTGCTGTAGCGGATAAATACAAAAACAGCGATGGTTTTCAATATGACCTGGTAGATATTACAAGACAGGTGCTGGCCAATTATGCGAATACAGTTCATGCTCATTTAGTGCTGGCTTATCGTGAAAAAAATATGGCCGCGTATAAAAAATATAGCGATGAATTTTTAGAGATTATAACCGATATGGATTCATTGCTGGGAACGAGGAAAGATTTTTTGCTCGGGCCATGGATTTCAGATGCGAGAAGTTTTGGGAATACCTCCGCGGAGAAAGCACTCTATGAACGCAATGCCAAGGACCTGATCACACTCTGGGGTGATGCAAATAGTCCATTGCACGAGTACTCCTGCCGACAATGGAGCGGCCTGCTAAACGATTTCTATAAAACACGCTGGCAGATATTTTTTGAGATGACCACAGATTCATTGCGCTCCGGAAAAGTTTTCAATGCCGATGCTTTCGGGAAATATATTAGTCAATGGGAATGGGAATGGGTGAATAAACGAAAAGATTATCCGGTCGAACCGGCAGGAAATAGTAACGTGTATTCCATCGGGCTTTACAAAAAATACAATAATAAAATCAGGGCTGCTTATGAGTAATATCTGCGGAAATATATCCTGATTTTTTAAATTCATCCATAATCATATCGGCAATCACCTGGTAGCCCTTATCAGAAGGGTGCAGGCCGTCATAAGTATAACCAATCGCTTCGACGGGGTACGGATATTCATCCTCTCCGGGATGAAAAGGAATTCCGATATAGGAGGGATATATCATATTTTGATAAACGCCGGTAGCCATATCCTTCACCCTTTTAAATTTCACAACATTTTTTACCGTTATGCCACTGTTGTTATAAAGATCAATGACTGGAAAATGCTCATACTGGCCAATCTCATTCACGGCATGGGCAAATTGTGAAAGCTCCTGTCCGTTTTTGGGTTTATAACAACCGTAGGCATTGTTCCGGGCATCGGCTATATATACAAAATCGGTTCGCTGCATGGGCGTTATTAAAATAATTTTTGCATCAGCATTGAGGTCCTTGATCTTGTCTATGATGATGCGATAAGCCCCAAAAGTTGTACTGGTTCCGGTATTATGTATATAATCGTTTATCGAACCCAGGGGCAAACCCACCCACCAGTCATTGGTTCCCAGAAATACGGTATAAACATCTGTTTTCGTCAACCCGAGATTTTCAATTTCTTCGGCTATCCCCACAGTGGTCCAGCCGTTATGACCCTGGTTGATATATTTAATATTTGGATGCTTTGCAGTTATCAGTGCCATGTATCCATTGGTTATTCTGAAGCCGGTTTCATCATGATGTTCATTTAAATAAGTAATGGAATCACCGATGGCTGTCCAGGTAATTGTACCCTGAGTCGAAACGTTACACTGGCATAATAGCACAAGGGCTATTAATCTCAATTTCATACAACCGATTTTATTTTAAGGTATTAAAGAAAAATTATAATACTGGTTTGGCTGTAAACAAACCCTGATAATATTTTCTGTATGCATATCCTAAAAACACATTCGGAACCATCAGGGTGACGCCCATCAGCCAACCCGAAGGCACAAGAATAGTGTGAAATAGCAATACATTCAGACTGATTGGGAAGAGTACAACCGCCGAGAATGGAGCATATCTGTTAAATAGTAAAGACAAACCACCCAGGATCTGGATTGTTTTCATCATAGGATAGATATATCCTGTGCCTTTGAGGCCGGCAACAAGTGCTCCCGGTTTGTCCGTGTGCAGAGGTTGATAAGGAATGAAATGGAAAAAATAATCCAGGCCAAATACCAGATAAATAAACCCGAGCAGACAGCGGGCAATTATTACCCATGTCTTCATTTTCATATCTTATAGGTTATAATCAAACCAGAGAAAAAATACACCTGATTAAAATGGACTTTTGTGCATGACATCTTTTCGGAAGAAAACAAGACGTTCATAAATATATCGTTTTTGTTTTTACTAAGTAGAAATACTTAGTGCCTTCAAGTCTTTTTATAATCCGGCGAAAAGACATTAACTTATAGGTGTAAATGGGAATCATCATGCCGGATGATCAATACAGGATCAGTGAATTCAAGAAAGTATTACGGCGAAATGCGGGAGAAGGAGTGGTGGACCTGGACAAAAATTATCTCCACAAGTTTAACGTTCAGATTCACCGGCTTGAAGACGTGTTACGTAATTCGAAGAGGAATGAACCACCCAACCGGTGGTCCTATCATCGTATAGGTATGGTTAGTGAAGGTGGGGGAAATGTAAAGACCGGCATTTTCAGTTTCAAAGCAAAAAAAAACACACTGGTCGTTGTGCCTTCCCGGGTGATTTCATCCAGTAGCCATTGGGCACCCGAAACAAAAGGCTATGTACTCCTGTTCAATATGGAGTTCTTTTTGGAAAACAATTTTTCTCTTCAGCTCATCGGAAATAAAAGAATGCTCACCCCATTTGTGAAGCCTTATATTCATCTCACAGATGAACAGGCGGAAGATGTGCGCAAAATATTTGAAAACATACTGGCTGAAAAAAAACAACAGGATGTAGTGAACAACGAACTGATTGCAGTAAAAATAGTTGAGCTCCTGATACTTGGCGAGCGGTTGTTTGAACAGGATCAGGAACAGGTGGCAAGTCAACCGTTGATAGAAAGTATCAGGCGGTTTGTGGATATCCTGGATGAGTATTTTTCAAAAGAACATTCTGTTAAGTTTTATGCGGAGCAATTAGCCATGCACCCCAATCACCTGAATGCACTGATAAAAAAACATACCGGGTTATCTGCCAAGGAATCCATTCAGAACCGGATTTTGCTGGAAATAAAACACCTTCTGCATTCAACAAAATTATCCATCAAGCAGATTTCGGATCAGATGGGCTTCAGGGATCCGAATTATTTTAACACTTTCTTTAAACGCGCTGAAAAACTCTCACCGGGAAATTACAGGTCCTCTTTTGATTGAAAATCGAAGGATATTCGTTGATTTCCGAAGATTCATGAAGGATAAGTGTAAGATATTTGCACTCCGAAATGACACCCATAACGATAATTTTTGTAGATGATCATCCGCTGATCCGGAAAGCATGGGCTTTTGTTTTAAAACATGACCCGCGTTTCAAATTGATTGCAGCTTGTGAGAGTGGTGAAGAAGCGATTGAAAAATGCAGTCAGCTCTGCCCCGATGTTGTGATTATGGATATTCGCCTGAAAGGTATCAGCGGAATCGAAGCCACTAAATTAATTCGTGAAAATTGCCCCGGCACAAAAATTATCGGATTGTCATTTCACAGCCAGCCCCACCATGCTCAGGAAATCATCGAAAATGGAGCGATGGGATATCTTACCAAGCTCTCCAATCCGGAAGAAATTTTCAGAGCGATCCTCGAAGTTCAACAGGGAAGAAGTTATGTCTGCAGAGAGATGGCAGGTAAGCTGGTGATTGCCCCGTTTTAGATCCAATATTTGGTGAAAACTGTTCCCGGTCTGAATACAGGCCGGGTTTTTTCTGTCAACTGTCAACTGCCAACTGTCAGGAAGGCAATTCAATAATAAACTCTGTTCCCTCACCTTCTTTTGTATTTACTTTTATCTCGCCACCATGTGCTTTTATGATATCATAACTCAGGCTAAGACCCAATCCTGTTCCCCGGCCCGCAGGCTTTGTCGTAAAGAATGGCTGGAAGATTTTATCAATCACTTTTTTCGAAATGCCATTTCCGTTGTCCTTGATAGAAATTTGTATTGTATCGCCCATCTTTTTCGTAGTTACAAGAATCATCGGCACGTATCCGTTCTTCTGTAGTATAGCTTTTTCATGCACGGCATAAAAGGCATTGTTATATATATTCAGCAACACTCTTCCAATGTCCTGCGATACGATGTCAATCTGACCGATCGTTTGATCAAAGTCCGTTTTGAAATCCACATTAAGTCCCTTCTCTTTTGCACGTAATCCGTGAAAACTTAATCTTAAATATTCATCACACAGCGAATTGATATCTGACAATTCCCGTATGCCGGCTTCCTTTCTTGAATGCTGCAACATGCCTTTTACGATGCCGTCAGCACGCTTTCCGTGAAAGGATATCTTGTCATTGTTTTGTCTGATATTCTCTGCGATGGCTTTTATTTCATCAATGTTTTTTTCTGCATTCATTTCATCAATCAATTCATTATTGACTTCAGAAAAATTATTGACAAAGTTTAAAGGATTTTGGATCTCATGGGCGATGCCGGCTGTCAGTTCTCCCAATGATGCCATTTTCTCACTTTGGATCAACTGGGATTGTGTTGTTTTGAGTCTTACAACAGTTTGATTTAATGTCTCAAAAGATTCCGCATTCTCCAACGCAATGGCCGTATATATGGCAATATTGCGCAACATAAAAAGATGATAATCCGAATAAGCATTAAATCGGAAACTTTGAACCGTGATGACCCCAAGCATTTTTTGTTTTACCTGCAGGGGAAGATAGATCAGCGAAACCGGTTGCTTACCCTCATGTGGTATCGGCACTTCCTGTATGTAGCTCTTGTGCTCCTCATTCAGATTGCCAATGATGATTTCCCTGACCTCCCTGAAACATATAACCGCAAAGCGATTCAGGTCTATAATAGAATTTGAATAGAAGGGTAATGCTTCACCATCTTCATAAGTAGATGGAAAATCGATTCTTTTCAGGTCATCATTGTAAATACCTATGCCGAATACTGAAGCATCCATTAATGTATTTACGTTGTCATATACTGTTCCGATGATCTTTTCAACCGAAAGAGATGAAGTGATCTTGCGGCCAATTTCTCCCAGCTGCTCCACATTGTTATATGATTGCTGCAGATTTTCTTTTTGTGCAATCAATTCCTGAGCTTTGGCATCAATTTCTTCTTTTTGCTGCTGTAGCAATATATTGGCCTTCCTTTTTTGGATGTTGTTTCTATAAAGAAGAAAAGCAACGATCAGCAAAGCAATCAGTCCGCCAATCAGTGCATCCTGTTTTAATCGTATACCTTCCTGTTCTTTGGCTTCTTCTATTTGTTGCCTGCGCATCGATTCGTCATAAGTCATGCTTTGTATCTGGTTTGCTTTCTGCTGACTGAATAGGCTGTCCTTAGCGGCAATACCGGCCGTCAGGTAAGTAAAGGCGCTATCCACGTTGCCCGATGACCTGTAATAATCTGCCAGGAAGTTACTGGCGGCTAAACCCTCTTCCGCAAAGCCATTTTCACTCGCTATCGTGAAAGCCAATTTTGCAAAATAAAGACTGGAATCTATTTTATGTTGCCGAAGAAAAATTTTTGCATAGCCCAGGTAGTTTTCGCTGTAAGCTGACTGATTGTTAGCCTCTTTGAAATAGGGAATCGCAGCTTTGTAATATGCCATGGCGCTATCCATTTCCCCCAACTTTAAAAATATGTTACCCAGATTGCTCAACCCAATGCCCTGGGAATTGATATTTCTTAGTGATACTGCCAGTTGGTAGCCAAGCCTCGAATATAGCATGGCTGAATCAAGCTGGTTTATCTTTTCATATGTGTCGCCCAGGTTTTGAAGAACGGTATTCAGCCTGATACTGTCATGAAGTTTCCGGCCAAGAGCCATGGCCAGATATGAATAGTCAATACTCCGTTTCATATCCTCCTCATAAAAATATATATCTGCCAGATTACTTAAAGAAAGGCTGATTCCTTCTTCATCATTTGACTCTTCTGCAATTTTTAGAGCCTGCAAATAGATCTCAAGAGCTTTCGGATAATTACCTGTTCTTGTGAAAACAGTGCCTGTCAATCGTAAGCAGGTAAGTTCCCCCTTTTTAAAATCAATTTTGTGGGCCAGCTTTCTACCCTGTTCTGCAAAGAACATGGTTGTATCCGGTTTTGAAAATAAATAAGTTCTTGCAATGGCAGTCAGCAATTTCACTTTGTTGGAATCGTCCTTTGAATTAGCCAGTAGTTGTCGGAGGCTGTCGGTCGTTTTGTTTTGGGCAGAAGCATGGCTGAAACTGCAGAAAAGCAATATGAGCAGAGGGGCCAGTTTTCTCATGTGATGGTTCTGAATTGAAGTAATCGTAAATATAGTTCCTTCAGGTTCCTTCCCGGCTGTTTTATCGGGTACATTCAATATTTTTATTCAGCCATTAGGTAGCAAAACCATGAAACCGATACGGAGTGCTTTATTTGTTGTTATCCTGACGATCCTTAGTGAATGCGTCTGCGCGCAGAAGGATCCCAATCTTGCGTTATCTAAATTACAAAATCAAAAACCAAGGAACATCATCTTTATTTTGACAGACGATCACCGGTATGATTTTATGGGATTCACCGGCCGGATATCCTGGCTGAAAACACCCAATATGGATAGGTTGTATAAAGAAGGCGCCTGGTTTAAAAATGCTTTTGTAACAACCTCTTTATGTTCTCCCAGCCGCGCATCCATTCTTACGGGATCTTATTCGCACGTGCATACCATCGTTGATAACGAAGCACCCGAACCTACTGGTCTGATTTATTTCCCTCAATACCTGCAAAAAGCAGGATATCAGACATCCTTCTTTGGTAAATGGCATATGGG
>DASSGT010000265.1:0-3111 GCA_035693345.1 Puia sp.
GTACCCGGAGAGTTTGTAGTTTCCGCCGCAACGGTGATCGGGAATGCCTATCCAAAACGAATTGTTTTTCCGGATGCCGAAAGGTCAAGAAATAAAAATACGCCGGACCAGATTCCAATAACAACACCCGTTTGGTGGGGTCAATAAATTCATCTTAAAACAATGACATCATGAAGTATATAATAAAGGGCACATTTCTCTGGATACTGGTTTTTATATTTTCCTGTAACAAGTTTACGGTCGTTGACACGCCGACACAGGTTGGTATCTCCACCGTTACTTATTATGTCGTATTTACTTTGAATGGCCCCGAAGTTCAATCGATTGTTGTTGGTACACCTTATACTGATCCGGGTGCCAAAGCGGAAGAAAACGGGCAGCCTGTTCAGTATACCACGAGTGGTTCGGTCGATATCAATACAGTAGGTTTCTATCCGATCACTTATTCTGCAGTAAATAAAGATGGATACTCGTCATCTATCAAAAGATATGTGGCAGTCCTTGCAGAAGCAGCGCAACCTGGTGTTGATTTAACGGGCACTTATACAAATGTAGGATCCCTTGCGCTGACGGCCGATATAACCAAAGTGGCCTCAGGAGTATTTTATACGACAAACGGGTGGGGTGGTGCCAGCGCATTTGTCCTGCCGATGTATTTCTTTTGTACGGATGGCGCAACTATTACAGTACCCACACAGTCTTCGGCGGGTGAAGTGGTGGACGGAACGGGAACTATCAGTAATACGGGCTTAATCGTATGGAGCCTGACCCTCCATGAAAACCCACCATTACTCAGAACCAAAAGCTGGCAGAAACACTAATCAGCATTAATATTCATAATATGAACAGAATTTTCAAAATATCCGGCGTCATCATTTTACTACTTTCGATTTCATGCACCAGAAAATTGGAAGCGCCGGGACAGACCAATACCGTCGCTATGTCAAATGAATGGTGGGTGACCTTATCATTGAACGGGAAAGATTTATTGGGAGCCCATGTTCTTTTTTCTACTTATAATACTTCCCAAAACGTTTCCGATTCCCTTTGGCTGGATGATCTGAACAATGGATATCAATTTAAAGTAAAGGTTTTGGCAGATCCGAAAAATGAAACATTCAGTGTTGATTCTGCTCAGAATGAATCCTATGATATCAGAGTACATATTGCAAATGGTAAAATTATTCCGAATGGTGGTCAGGGTAAATCAACCGGAAGTATCGTAGACAGCATTTATATGGAAGCCTCTTTCGGAGACGATCCGGGAGATACATATATTATCAGTGGCGTTGCACGTTCCCGCTGGGCACAGGATGATTATTGATTTTTCGGGAATTTAATTCCGGGATTTTTTCCATTTTATTTTTCTTCCGGTTATTATTTTAAAAACAAAAGGATCGGTTGCCGGGGTTAATCCAAACCCCGCACCGACATTCAATTCCCAATCGACGTTATTTAACAGATCATAGGCAATGAATATCGCGTGATTTTGTTGTACTCCCTGGTCAAAATTGGTTACCGGCCCCATGTCGCCATAGTATTCAATACCCAATGCTGCATTTTTAAAAACAGCATAAGATAGTTTTATATTGGGCTCGAAAGTGGGAACCGAATTATTGTATTTGCTCTGCAGTGAAATCCCAAACGTTGGATTTAGTGATGCATACAATCTGTCCCATTGTTTATCTATGATGGGTCTGATTTCAAGACTCCATTCATCATCGGCGTAGGCTGGTTTCTGATATCCGATTTCCATGGATAGACTTAGTCCTACGGGAATACCCCAACCGACGGGTGCCATCATGCGGGGGCGCAGGTGCATGCCTACAACCTGGTAGCCGTAGCCAGGTGTATAATTGGTAAACAGATATACACCTGTTTCAAAAATCGATGTTATTCCGGTAGTGATTTCCAAGGTTTCGTGTAAAGAATGATTGGAAGGAAGAACACCATTCACAATTTGCGTACTACCATCAAATGTATAGTTACTGTGTAGTTCAAACATGGTAGAGCCTTTGGCCTGTGTCTGGGAAGCATACACCTGTATTTCGTAATTATTCTGTGCATACAAAAGGACCGGACATGTTATTAAAATAAAAATGCAGATATACCACCTTGTTAGAAAACGTATAATAGTATAGGTAACATTTTTTTGCATCTTCCGGAATTGTAATTTAAATATAGATTACGTTATGAATTTGTTTTCATTCTAAAAATAGGAGAACTGTCCGGAGATAATGCAAAACTTGTTAACTTAGTATTCTGATGAACCCCTGATTGTTTGCCATAACATTATTTCCTCTTCAGGAGGGCATTTCACATTTTAATAACCTATCACCATGCGTATTCAAACCGAACCAATCGGAAGCATTCCGCGCCCGGTTGAATTGATTTTAGCTATCAAGGCACATGCAGCAGGACAACTCAATGACAAGGACCTGCAGCATTTATATAATCACGCATTATCTGAAACCATTAGGAAATTTGAGTCGACCGGCTCTACAGTGATCACGGATGGTGAACAGACTAAACCCAGTTTTGCTACATATCCTATCCAGGGTATGCAAAGTCTTTCTCCGGATGGTGTGGTCATTCCCTTTGCGGACGGACATAAGAGACAATTGCCCACCATCACCTCCGGACCCTTTCGCTACCAGGTGTATGCAGACACATACGTAAAAAAAGCAAGGCAACTTACGTCACACCCCGTTAAACAGGCGGTTATTGCGGCATCAGCGATTAGTCTTTTATATCCGGCTGCGGGAATTGATGGGTATTCCCGTGATGAGTTCATCAGTGACCTAGTGAATGAGGCAGCGAAGGATATCAGGAGAAGTCTGGAAGGCGGTGCCGATAAAGTTCAGATCGATTTTACAGAAGCGAGACTTTCCCTGAAGCTGGATCCGAGTGGAGGTTTGTTGCGATCTTTTATTGATCTGAATAATCTTGTCCTCGGCCGGTTTACAAAAGAAGAAAGAAAAAAAATCGGTGTTCATTCCTGTCCGGGTGGTGATCGTGATTCAACGCATAGTGCAGATATCAGCTATTCAGGACTATTGCCATTGCTATTTCAGTTGAATGCGGGAAATTTTTATCTCGAGTTCGCAGCGG
>DASSGT010000266.1:0-11758 GCA_035693345.1 Puia sp.
AATTGAATTTATCGGTAACAGCATAACCTGCGGTGCCCAGTCGGATCCATCTGAATTTCCCTGCGGGGTAGGTGAATATCATGATCAACATAATGCTTATTATGCTTATGGACCGAGGGTTGCCAGAATGCTTAATGTAAATTTTATTTTAAGTGGTGTGAGTGGAATTGGTATTTATAGAACCTGGAACGCCGAAAGTCCATCCATGCCTCAGGTATACGAAAAAACTGATTTCCTTGTATCCGGCAAAAGAAGCTGGAGATTTAAAACATATACTCCCCGTATCGTGAGCATCGCACTTGGGACGAATGATTTTAGTGACGGGGATGGAAGGACACCGAGACTGCCATTCGACAGCGCTGTGTTTGTAAACAATTATATCCGTTTTATTGAATTGGTTAAATCGAAATATCCGGTCGCACAGATAGTACTGCTTAGCAGTCCGATGTTAAGCGGGAAAAAGCGTGCAACATTGCAAAATTGCCTTTCCATTGTAAAAGCGCTGATTGATAAAAAATATCCCTCAAATAAGAGGATTGCTTTATTTTTCTTCAAACCAATGAGTGCGCGGGGTTGTGGGGGGCATCCGAGTGTTGAGGACCATGAAATTCTTGCAAAAGAACTTGCGCCTTTTTTTAAAAATCTGATGTAAAAAGCTTTTTATTTTTTTCTTTTTGCCATTTCCTTTTCCAGATTCTCTCTGAC
Source organism: Puia sp. (assembly GCA_035693345.1). Classification (GTDB taxonomy): domain Bacteria; phylum Bacteroidota; class Bacteroidia; order Chitinophagales; family Chitinophagaceae; genus Puia. The sequence goes on from DASSGT010000266.1 coordinate 706, forward strand.
CTTCCATTTTACCATTGCCGTAATCAGTTTAACAGGAATGGGTTTTTCCAGCGGGAATTTGACGGTCCCCCTGGATGTTTCATAGGATTTTAATTTTTCCCTGAAAGCAATAATAGGACTGGCTGTAGGATAGAAGCCATAGTGCTTTTTTGTTGCTGAAAAAAATGCCAGCATACCCTTTAATCTGTATGCCGGCATTTGATAACTGATCAATTCCTCTGCTCCAGGTGCTGCTGTTTTTATGGTTTTTCTTAGTAAGTCTAAACCTGTTTTGATAGAAGGCGGGTGTAGTGCTATATATTCATCAACCGTTTTAAACTGACCCTTTGCTTTCATCATGAATAAAAATTCTTCCGGAAAGCTTTTATCTATTGATCCGGACGATTACCTGCTATCGCAAATTATAAAGAAGAACCCTTTAAAATCAGGGATCTTAAAGGGCTCTCATAAAAATAGAACTTATTTTCGAAACAAGAGTCATTACCTGTCAAAAAGACGGTTTAAATGATTAGTGTCCTCCAAAATCAAAAACCAGTCCACCGGTAAAACCGAATTGAAGTATGGTTGCATAGGTTGTATATACATACCCGTAATAAAATGCGGTACCCGTTGCCTGTGAGCTGGACATCAACTGTGCTCCGATTTTAATACCAACCGAACTGGACATTTTAAATTTTACACCGGCTTTGATATCCCAGGCAAACTTGGTCTCTGATGTTGATCCCTGATAATCGCTTTTATAAAATGCCGCACCCAGACCCAGGCCTCCGTATGGCTGGATCTTAGGGTTAGCCATGTAATATTGTTCAAAATTCAGTAAGAGATAAGAAATGACAGTATTTGAAGAAAATGTCTGACTGGGGATGTAAATGGTTGTAGGTGTTGAAGTGCTTTGATATTGATATACTATTTCCAAACCGGTTCCCTGGGCATTTACACCTTCTATGGAAGCACCCCACATACCGCCGGCGTTGATGTAAGTGTAGGCATTGCTAAAATTGATTTTATCCCGGAAGGTATACCCACCAAAGGCATTCACTGACAAATGCTGCGAATATCCTGCGGCCATAACTAAGAATAGAACAACGGATAAGACGATAGTTTTTTTCATAAATAGTTAATTGAATATAAAATTCGGTTTTATACCTTAAGATCGAGTCATTTAGAATCGTTTTACTGTTAAACGGGAGTAAAACTAGTATCAAAAAATATGATCAGTGCACTTATACAAAACGGCTGGGGCAATATTTCCCCTATTTGTTTCACCCAGACCAACGACGTGGGGTAACCGCAATATTGCTGCTGTCATTATCCGGTCGTTCTGTGGAAGAAAATGTTTATTTCTTACTTTGCCGGTGTGATCAGAATATTCCGAAATTCTATCGGACCATGATCTCCCTGCATCATAATGGGACCCGGTTCGCCCTCACGGCTATCCAATGCACCACCCGTTATACCAGGAATCTCCTGATTGAATATGACGGTTTTTCCGTTTACGGCAAGCGTTATCAGTCTCCCAACGAGTGTAATATCATAGCTCTGCCATTCACCCGCATCCTTGGCCAGCATTTCATGAGGAGCAATAAAACCATATACAGCTCCCAGATAATCCCTGGATGCTTCTTTTCCTTTGCTGTCTACGATTTGAATTTCGTAGCGACCTCTTAAATATACTCCGCTATTGCTGCCTGCCGGATAACGGAATTCTATGTGTAATTTAAAGTCGTTAAATAGCTGATCACTGATAATATTGGATCCAGAAGCAGGGCTTTTCAAAATACCATTCTCCACAATCCATTGATTTTTTCCATTGGTATGCCAGCCCTTCAGATCCTTTCCGTCAAATAGTTCGATTTGTTCTCCCCAGGACGGATCGGTTGATCTCCATAAAGACGGTGCACGCGAACCTGTTAAAGTAAATTTTTTGCCGTCCGGCATAGTGAGCCACCCCACCAGACTATCACCCTGAAACTTGGCTTCAAATACCAGATCGTTTGATGCCGTGTCCCATTGCGGTGGGATACTAAAACTGACGGTTCCGTTATTGAAATTTATTTTTGAAATGGGCCTGGCACTGCCTCCCTGTCCAACATACTGTCCGACGAGTGTGCGCGTACCGGAATGGTGAATCTCCAACCAGGCAGGATAATTCTTTCCTGCGTTATACAAAGTGAGGTCGTACCGGCCCTCCACGGGTGACTCGAAAAATTTCACTTTGGTAATAGCGTATGAGTGTGAAACATAAAAAACACACAATAAAAGGAAAGTAATAACGAATGCGTATATTTTTTTCATATGATTATCTTGATTCGATTAAGATATCGAAAATTATTGAATCCTTTCCCACCAGCAGGTAAATATCTGACTTGCGTCGAGATCGACATATTCGCCAATCATCGGATGTAGTAAACAGACATTTTTTAAGTCTGCCTCTTTTTTTATGCGAATGATTGGCTCATCCCAGGCATGAAGAGATAATGAAAATTTTGCCCAGTGTACGGGTAACAGTTTTTTTGCGCCCAGGTCAATCGCAGCCTGCACTGTTTCCTCCGGCATCATATGAATATATTTCCAGTTGATGTTGTATTGGCCGTCCTCCAGTATCGCCAGATCGAAAGTTCCGAACCGTTTTCCGATTTCTGCAAAATGACTACCATAACCGGAGTCGCCCCCGATAAAAATTTTTTTATTCATGGTCGTCAATACAAAAGAGGACCATTGACTTTTGTTTCGCTGAATTCCGCGACCGGAAAAATGTCTTGCGGTGACGGCATCCACTGAAAACCCTGCTTCGATATTTGCCTGACTGTCCCATGTCATTTCAGTAATACTTTCCTTATCAAAACCCCAGAATATCAGGTGGGCGCCGACCCCGGGTCCGGTGATTATTTTTGTGACTTTGGATTTCAGTTTTAAAATTGTCGGATAGTCCAGATGATCCCAGTGGTCATGAGTGATGAACAGATAGTCAATATCCGGTAAATCAGAAACGTCATAAATATCAGATCCGGCAAAACTCTTTGTCGTATAACGAAGGGGAGAAGCGTTTCCGCTAAAAACAGGATCTACCAGGATTCTTTTACCATCTATCTGCATGTAATATGAAGAATGTCCGAACCAAACCAGTAGGTTTTTATTTCTTTCAAGCCGGAGAAGATTTGTTTTTATGGAAGGAAGGGGAGCGGGTGGTTTATTTTGACTGCTTTTATCGAAGAGAAATTCCTTCAAGACACTGAAAAATTTGGTTCCTTCTGTAAGTGAAGGCGTCGGACTCAGGTTCTGAAATTGTCCCGAGCGGAAATAGCTTAAACTGTGAATTTTTTTTAAATCTGCTGCTGACGGAAGTGAACCAAAAGATGCGCTGTTTAAGAATAATATAGCAGCTCCAACAATGATCAAAATAACGATTCCGATTAAAAGCATTGATTTTATTGAGAGATATGCAGAGCGATTAAAAAATTCAAAGTACAATTTTTCAATGAGCTGCGCAATTCTGTTGGATTACCTTAAGGATACAGAACCGGTATAGTGACTTTTGTTTACTCGGACCGAAGGCTGGTGACCGGGTTCATCAGTGCGGCTTTGATTGCCTGATAACTGACTGTTATTAAGGTGATGGCCATGGCGCCCATTCCGGCTACCAGGAATATCCACCATGAAATTTCTGTGCGGTAAGGATATTTTTGTAACCACTGATGCAGGAAATACCACGCAACCGGTATGGCAATCGCGCATGATATGATGACCAGATTGACAAAATCTTTTGATAACATCTGCCAGAGATTGAATACACTTGCACCGAGTACTTTCCGGACGCCGATTTCTTTTGTACGCTGTTCGGCGACAAAAGACGCAAGGCCAAAAAGTCCCAGACATGAAATGAAAACGGCCAGTATGGCGAAGAAGGTGGACAGATTTCCTATACGTTTTTCATCCTCGAATTTTCGCGCATATTCTTCATCTGTAAATTTATATTCGAAGGGTGCGGCGGGATTATATTTTCTGAATACAGCTTCCACCTTTGCAAGCCCTTCACGCATAGAGGCTGATGGTTTCAGCCTGACGATAATGACGTTGGCCCAACTGGTATTTAAAAGGAATATGGTTGGTTTTACCGGCTCGTATGGAGATTCCATGATCATATCTTTTATTACTCCAACCACATGATGCGGTGTTGTATCCCATTTTATGGTCAATCCCACCACATCTTTTATACCCATGAGTTTTACTGCTGCTTCATTTAAAATCATGGCACTTGAATCAGTCAAAAAGGCTTTTGAGAAGTCACGGCCCTCCTTTATCTGCCAATTGATGGTCTTGCCGTAATCATAGGTGGTAGCCACCGTTCCAAATAATGGTAAGCTATTCGGATCCTTGCCCGGCCAGCTGAATCCGATATTATTTGACCAGACAGAAGTGGACGGGCTGGATGATTCAGCCATATTTTCTACCTTACCCGTCGCGATCAAATCACTTCTTAGTGCATCATAATGGCCATATAGATCAGGCGTATTCATCATGATCGTTATCAGGCCTTGTCGGTCATAACCGACGGGTCTGTCCTTGGCATATTGGATCTGACGATAAACGATGATCGTACCAATAATCAGTGCAATAGAAATACTGAATTGAACAACCACTAATACTTTTCTGGGCAAACTGGCAAACCTTCCGACGCGGAAACTTCCTTTTAATACTTTGATTGGTTCAAAACCCGATAAATAAAATGCCGGATAACTGCCGGAAACGATTCCGGTAAATAATGTAAACGCGATTATAAATAACCAAAAAAATATATTGGCTCCCGGCAGATGGATCTCTTTATCCGAGAGGCTGTTAAAAAATGGTATCAGAGCCAAAACAAAACAGAGTGCGATGAGAAGTGACAGAAAAGCAACCACGATGGATTCAGTAAGAAATTGTTTGATTAACTGAGGTCTTAATGAGCCAACCGTTTTTCGTATACCAACTTCCTTGGCGCGTTTTTCGCTTCTCGCTGTAGAGAGATTCATAAAATTAATGCAAGCCAGCAACAAAACGAATACTCCGATGATTCCAAATAACCAGACAAATTGAATTCGTCCACCCACCACTTTCCCATTCTTAAATTCATTTTTCAGTCGCCAGTTATCCATTGGCTGCAGTACCAATTCTTCCACTCCGTCCTGCGCGGCCTTTAAATGGATCATGGAAGCATTTTTTATTTTACCGGTCGTTTTGGCAAAATCACTGTGTTCATTTAACTGAACAAAACACTGCCATGAATGATTACCCCATTGAGTTTTGGCTTCTTTCAGCCAGTTTTCGGTGGTTATATATTTATCCCAGCTTAATAAAATCTTGGTATAATAGAGCGTTGTATTTCGTGGGAAATCCTCATAAATACCGGAAACTTTAAAATCATAACGATTATCCAGTCTGACAGTTTTATTCATCGGATCCGTCGAACCAAACAGTGATTTAGCGACCGTAGCGCTCAATAAAATCGCAGATGGATCTTTGAGCCCGTCTGTATTGCCCTGAAGCATATGTAAAGAAAACATAGATGGAAAAATAGTTTCCACCCACATGCCGGATGCGCTGATCTTCTTTTCACCAACACCCATAGTGTGACCGAAATTCCAAGAGGCCATACTCACAGACTTGAAATCACTTCCATATTTATTGCGTAATTCCGCACCCAGTGGCATGGCCACAGCCTCTCCTGTTCCTGTTTGGCCGTTGAAGGTTTGGGTAGTCATCACCTGTGCCAGCCATGAATGGTTCTTATGATAGTTATTAAAACTGATTTCATCCCAGATCCAAAGCGCAATCAGAATGGCAACAGCCATTCCGGTTGCCAGACCGATAATATTAATGGCAGAATAAACTTTACTCTTCAGCAAATTCCGCCAGGCAATTGTAAAATAATTTTTAAACATTGGACGACAGCAGGATTTTTGCGTCCGGCAAAAATAAAGACCCATGTCTTTTGGAATTGTTGCTTGGTTTGAAGAAATATTTAAATTTTATTTTAAAATTCATTATCGCAGGTTTGGGGATATCAGATGACTCAATACTTAACGATTTGACAATATTGACCATCGGGTACCCTTATTCATCCGGCAGGACAGGAATCTCTTAAAAATGAATTACATTCATATTTTAGGTTTTTCTTATTAACAACCAATTCATTTGAAGCAATTATTCGTCATATGCATGCTAATCGTTTGCTATGGCCGGATAGTTGCGCAGGATTCTACCATATCAAAAAAGGACACTGTTTCTAAAGAACCTGCCAGGAAAGACAGTTCAGGTTTTGACCGTTTTAATGCAAAAGCCGAAAAACTTTTCAAAATTTTACCGGTTCCTATTTACTCGTATTCTCCTGAAGCGGGGAATATTTATGGGCTTGCCAAATTCAATGTGATCAACCTTTCCAAGAAAGATACGATCTCCAAAGCTTCCAAGTTATCCGGAGTATTTACTACGTCCACGTTGGGGCGTATAAATGCATCCATTGCCACCCAATTGGTATTTGACGAAAATAAATATGTAATCATCAGTTATGTCAATTATAAAAAAGAGCCGGAATATATTTGGGATATCGGCAATACGATTAATGATAATCCGGAACAGGATATTGTAAACCGGTTTGTCTTTGCCGGAACAGCTTTGCGTCTGGTTGCCAAAGATTTTTATGTCGGTGTGCCATTTGAAGTTGCCAATTATTTCGACATCAGTGCGGATAGCAACAGTGTTCTGATAAAAGATAATGTCACAGGATTGCAGGGGGGTACCAGCGTTGGTCTTGGTTTAGCAGCGGCATATGATACCCGGGACAACCGATACAATCCACATCACGGTTCTTATATTATAGGCAATGCGATATTTTACCCGGGGAGCTGGGGGCCATATTCTTTTTCCAAATTTGGCCTTGATGCGAGAAAGTATCTTCCATGGAAAAAAAATGTCGTAGCAGGACAGGTTACCACCAGTTATGCAACCGGTGATGTACCGTTTTATGAACTTTCTGAATTAGGCGGGGACAGCCAGATGCGCGGTTACTATCAGGGAGGCCTGCGTGATAACGTGCTGGTAGACGCCCAGGTTGAACTTCGATTACACATCTGGAATATTTTTGGAATTGTCGGTTGGTTCGGTGTGGGTCAGGTTCAAAGCTCATATAATCAGGTTGCCCTGGATCAGTTTCATTTGTCATACGGACCGGGGCTTCGCATCAGGGTTGATACGAAACATGATACAAACCTCCGCTTTGATTTTGGATTCGGCCCTGGTGGTGTACAGGGATTCTATGTAAATTTTGGCGAAGCATTTTAAAAAATTGAAATCCCTCCTGCACATCTCCCGTTACCAGTTTTAATTGGATCAGACTGCCTTTTTTGATTAACTTCCGATCAAAATATATCATTTGGGAGTTCGTTACATTTTTACCTGAACGCTCCTCCCCATTTTGTATAGTTTTTAGCGATTATCAGTTAAATGATATTAATGAAGTACCTGTTCGTCATATGTATAATTTTCAGCTTTTTTATTTTTATTCAATGCAGCTCTCAGAAGAAGGTCGAATACGATATACCCTCACATTATGGAAAGGAAGCCAGAGAAAATGCCATTGACTGGTTCGAGAAGGGAAAAATACTCTACAAAATTGATTGTGCTGGGTGTCACGGCATCTACAAAAAAGGAAAAGACAGTGTTCCCAATTTCACTAAAACGCAAATTGACAACTATAATGCGATGTATATCAAAGGGGATCCCAAGAATCACTCCGTCGCTTCCAAACTGAGTCCGGATCAACTTTACTATATACTTACTTTCCTGAGACTCAGAAAAATAGAGAAATAAAAAATGAGTGGAAAATGGATGGGGGGTTAATTGTTCGTTAATGATATCTGACCTTCATATTGGGAGAGTAAACTTTTTTTTTGAAAAATCCAACTAGTTAACTCCGGTAACCAAAAAATAGTCTTTAATTTGTGTGTTGATATATTGGGTCACTTCTTAATATCACCAATTTCTACTTTAACTCCGATTGCGAGTTTTTAAAATCCGACCATCCTCCCTTAATCCAGATCCCCCCGGAATACCAGGTAAACTCCATTATTTGTATTTATTGTATTTGGTAAAGTTTAATAAACCTTATCCGTAGTATTATGCCCAACACCCTATTGGTTCTCAATTTCATGAATGGTATCAGGAAATATTCCATAATTCCCCTTTTATTTTGTCTCGCGTTTAATTTCTCGCAAGCGCAGAATCCCATTGTTACTGAGAATGCAAATGCAGGTGTTCCTGCTTCGCAGTGGGATATACCCAAAAATGCAGATGGCACTTTTGGCGATCAAAGCATCCAGGGATTTGGCACGGACATCAGCGTGAACGCCGGAGGCACCATAAATTTTAAAATAACAGTTACAACAGGTACGAATAAGTCTTATGGAATAAAAATATACCGAATTGGATATTATCAGGGCAACGGAGCACGTCTGATAGCCGATCTGGGAACTGCCTTTACGGGTATTACACAAAATGCATGTTCATTCGATAACGTAACCGGACTGACAGATTGTGGTAACTGGACAACCAGTGCAAGCTGGGCGGTTCCGTCCACAGCTGTTTCAGGACTATATGTTGCCAAATTAACCAGATCAGCAGCAGGAGGTGGTGGTTCCAGTCATATTGCTTTTATAGTTCGTAATGATGCAAGCACATCTCAGCTCTTATTTAAAACATCCGATGCAACCTGGCAGGCTTATAATCCTTACGGTGGATATAGTTTGTATGTGGGCGCCGGAATGCCTTTCAATCACGGCAATAAAGTAAGTTATAACAGGCCATATCTTACAAGAAATGGTGGCGGAGGCGGGGGAGCCTCTGAGGATTTCTTTATGAATGCAGAATATCCGATGATCCGTTTTCTTGAAAGTAACGGGTTTGATATCAGTTATACAACAGATGTGGACATGGCACGCAGCGCCAGTAATCCTGTTACAAATCATAAGGTTTTTCTTTCAGTCGGACATGATGAATACTGGTCAAAAGAAGAAAGAAATACTGTTGAAGCGGCAAGGGCGGCTGGAAAAAGCCTTGCTTTTTTCAGCGGTAATGAAGTATACTGGAAAACCAGGTGGGAAAATAGTGTGGATGGAACGAATACTCCATTTCGTACGATGGTATGTTATAAGGAAGGTACATTGCCGACTCCGGGAGAAAATGCATGCGGAGGAAAATGTGATCCCAGTACCGAATGGACAGGTTTATGGCGCGACGGATGCAGCTTTCCGAATGACAACGCCTGTAAACCTGAAAACGCACTGTCCGGAGAAATCAGCTGGGATGGAACCACAGGTACTATCATGGTGCCGGATACTTACAAAAGCCTGAGATTTTGGCGAAATACTTCTGTAGCTACACTGGGAGCCGGACAAACGGCTTCAATGACTCCCGGAACCCTGGGTTATGAGTGGGATTGGGAACAATATCAGAGTAGCTACCCGCCCGGTCGCATTACCATGTCAAACACATCTTTTGACGGACATGTACATAAATTATCTTTTTATAAATCTACAGCCGGCGGTTTTGTATTTGGAGCCGGGTCGGTTCAATGGTCCTGGGGACTGGACGCAAATCATGATAGTAATGAACAGGGTGGTGGCGGAGCCCCTACCGTAGCCATGCAACAGGCAACGATCAATTTATTTGCTGATATGGGCGCGCAACCGGCCAGTATTCAAACAGGCCTTACCGCTGCCACCGCAACTACCGATGTGACTCCACCTGTCACAAAGTTTACTTCTCCTGCCACAGGAACAACTTTTACTTCATTATCACCGATTAGTTTTTCAGGAACTGCTACAGACGTCGGCGGAGTAGTTGCCGGCGTTGAGATCTCATTTGACGGCGGTGCGACCTGGTCAGCTGCAACAGGAACTACCAGCTGGACATATTCATGGACTCCGGTTGGGAATGGAACATTTACTGTTATTGTTCGTGGGATAGATGATTCCGGCAATTACACTGCAACAGCTTCCTCACCATCTATTTCAATAACGGTAAATGCGACAGCACAGAATTGTCCCTGTACAATTTTTGGTACTACCGTTCCTTCCGTGACCACACTAAACGACAATGCAGGCGGGATCGTCGTGGGCACTAAATTCCGATCTGCATTAAGCGGAACCGTCACCGGTATACGATTTTATAAAGCATCAGGCAATAGCGGTACTCATCAGGGACTGTTATACAGCATAACCGGAACATTATTAGCGCAGGCGACTTTTACAGGAGAAACAGCTACAGGCTGGCAACAGGTTAGTTTCAGCACCCCGGTCACCATTACTGCGGGCACAACTTATATTGCAGCCTATTTCAGCAGCAGTGGAAATTATAGTTCTACTAATAATTATTTTTCGCAAGCGATTGTAAATAGTCCACTCACAGGTCTGGCAGACGGTACAGACGGAACAAACGGTGTTTATATTTATACCAATGCACCAGCCTTTCCTATAAATTCATATCAAAAGGGTAATTACTGGGTGGACGCTGTGTTTAACAACACTTCTACAATTACTGCTAATGCGGGGACCAATCAAACGATTACTTTGCCGGTGTCAACCGTAACGCTCAATGGCAATGCATCCACAGGCGCGATCACCAGTTATGCGTGGACTCTTGTTTCCGGACCTAACACACCAACGATTACAACGCCGTCCAATGTTTCAACAACTGTAACCGGATTGATCCAGGGCACTTATGTTTTTAAACTTTCCGTAAACGGCGGAGTAAGCACTTCACAGGTTACCATTCAGGTAAATCCGGCTCCGCCACCCATAGCGAATGCGGGTCCTAAACAAACCATCACCTTACCAACGTCCACCGTAACACTAAATGGCAGTGCATCTACAGGTACAATAACCAGTTATGCATGGACATTGATTTCAGGTCCCAATACACCATCTATTACAACTCCAACGACTGTACAAACAACTGTTACCGGATTGATTCAGGGAACATATATTTTTCAACTCGCACTGAATGGTGGAGTGAGTAC
>DASSGT010000267.1:0-2965 GCA_035693345.1 Puia sp.
CGTGTGGGCGGAACGGATCCGCTGACGGCGAATCTGACAGCCGTATTTGCTTATTATGCATATATCCTGCTCGGCCTGAACTTCGATTCCTATGGATTGCGCGGGGGCGATCTCTATTTTCAGAAGGCACAGAATATCGTAAACAATGCGCCGGAAACCAATGCCGTGAATGGATGGAAACCATTTGACGGACTGCGAAACCGCTACTGGCTCGTGGAAAACCTGACCAATCCCAAGTATAATCCCCTACACGATGCCATTTACAATTATTACCGGCCCGGACTGGACCAGATGTTCGATCACGAATATGATGCGCGGGTGGCCGTGATGAATGCACTCATCGCTTTCAATAGCATCAATACCGAATTTCCGAATATCATGTTCTTACAATTTTTCTTTCAGGGTAAGGGATCGGAGATCGGTAATGTATTTAAACACGGAACGCCGGAAGAAAAAAGCCGGGCCCTGGATATTTTATCGAGGATCGACGTTTCCAATCTGAACCAGTATAAACAGGACCTTCAGTGAAGCGCCTGCCTGTTATTTTCATGATCATTTTATTTGCTGCCTGCAGTAACCGGTCGAGCATTCCGGGGGATATTATCCCGCTGGATTCCATGACCGTGATCATGAAGGATATTATCATTGCCAATGAATATGCTATGGTCAATATACCAAAGGATTCTACGAAGAAGGATAAAATTCTGGCCAACCAGCAACTGCTGGATGGGGTTTTCAAAATCCATCATGTAACGAGGGAATCATTTCAGGCCAGTTATCAGTTCTATGAGTCCAGACCCGATATGAACCAAACGATTTTTGATAGTCTAGCGGCTTATGCCAACCGGCACAAAAATGAATTATATCGTCCGCTGAAAACTACAAAACCGATACCGCCGACTGCCAAATGAGACACATCATTTCATAACTTCACTGCATGAATAAAGTTTTTCCAAATGCGCTGGATGCCGTCAAAGACATCCCGGATGGTTCGACCATCATGCTTGGCGGTTTTGGTTTATGCGGTATTCCAGAGAACAGCATACAGGCGCTCGTAAAAACCGGTGTAAAGAACCTCACCTGTATTTCGAATAATGCGGGAGTAGATCAATTTGGCCTCGGATTTTTACTTCAGACAAGACAGATAAAAAAAATGATCAGTTCATATGTTGGTGAGAATGCAGAATTTGAGAGACAATTATTACATGGTGAACTGGAAGTGGACCTTGTTCCCCAGGGAACACTCGCAACCAGTATTCAGATGGCTGCCATGGGTATTCCGGCATTTTTTACTCCGGCTGGATATGGTACGGAGATCGCAGCCGGGAAAGAGACACGCGAATTCAATCACAAAATGTATCTGATGGAGTATGCACTGCATGCTGATTTCGCGATTGTGAAAGCATGGAAGGGAGACCGTCTTGGTAACCTGGTATTCAGAAAAACTACCCGGAATTTTTCGACATCTATGGCCAAGGCAGGAGATATTACCATTGCGGAAGTAGAGGAGCTGGTTGAACCGGGCGTGTTGGATCCGGATCATGTGCATGTGGCAGGTATATATGTTCACCGGATTTTCCAGGGCGCTGCATATGAAAAGAGAATCGAGAAAAGAACCTTGAGGCGTGAGGGCTGAGGCAGGAAGCAGGAGGGTTCAGGCTGGAAGCTTTTAAATTAACAACTAACAATTAAGAAAGTGTTTATTTCAGTACAACAGTTCGAGCGAAATATGGGTGTCGACAAAACGATCGGTCGGTTTTTTGTTGACAGGAGATTACCGGAGAATAACAGTTTCTGGAAAGGAAGACTATTATATATAGGATTTGGAAACGGGTACGTTTCAATTCCCGTTTTTTATGATATACTTTTCCGCCTGGGTCTGCCGCTGGAGGTTTTGCTGGATGAAGAGCATATCCAGTTTATGGAACGGCTAATGCATTTTGCAATCCTTCATGAAAAAAATGAAATCTCAGTAACAGAAGAATTAAAATGTATTCGTGCACTTTTGAAAAACAGGATACGGAATCAGCATCAATATGAGCTACTGAATCGTTATATAGAACAGCCGGTACTGAAACCGCTGGGGCCTTTCGGACTTGTGCATCCATCCCTGAATCGCGCAGATGTTTTCTTATACGTGCTCTGCGATCTTCCCCTCAGCGATAAACAATGGACTCTCGCTATACGGTACTGGTATGCTCTTCATCCCAGTTACCTGATCATGGATGATATCCGGGATTATACAAAGGATAAGGAAGATGGAGAGGAGAATGTGGTGATCGAACTGGGTGACGGCGTCACTGGATTTGAAAAGACATTTGAGATCCTGCATAAAAACAGTGAGACAATGAAAGAAATCAATCCGTTGCTGGCGCAGTTTCTTTTGGACTATGAAGAAGAACTGCGGGGATATGTTCCATTAAAAGCTTAAAACAAGGCTGGAAGTCTGGAAGACTGGAAGTCTGATATCTTTTACTGTCAACCCCAACGATACACGATAAACGATCAACGATACACGAAATATGGCGCTCGACAAATATGGAATAGCAAAAAGGATCGCGCAGGAATTGCGGGATGGCATGTATGTCAACCTGGGTATCGGCATTCCAACCCTGGTTGCGAATTATGTTCCTGCAGGCATATCGATCATGATCCAGTCGGAAAACGGCATGCTGGGTATGGGTCCTTATCCGGATGAAACTGAACTGGATCCCGATTTGATCAATGCAGGAAAAGAAACGGTTACTATCTTACCGGGTGGTGCTTTTTTCGACAGCGCAGAAAGCTTCGGAATGATTCGTGCCGGTAAAGTAGATATGACCGTGCTGGGCGCCATGGAGGTTTCTGAAAAAGGTGATATCGCCAATTGGAAGATCCCGGGCAAAATGGTAAAGGGAATGGGGGGCGCTATGGATCTGGTAGCCAGTGCAAGAAATATCATCGTAGAAATGCAGCATACAAACCC
>DASSGT010000268.1:0-2902 GCA_035693345.1 Puia sp.
GATTGTTGTATGCCTAAGTTTTATTCTTGTGGCATTGGCAATATGGAGGCTGCTCAGACATTTCCTATTTTAATCAAATGGTCTTTGTCCCCAACGGTTTTCTGATAACGATGGATTATTTATTTTCCAAACCAAAGAAAAACGAGACCCCTTTTTCTTTATCGTCGTAGGTGACTACATTCTTGTTCTTATTGAATTCAAAATAACTCAATAATGCAAAGTCTCCCGAACAGGCGATGGAGTGTATTAACAATGTAGTGAACAAGGTGATTTTCCAGGGATCTCCCGTTAAAAATAAAGCCATGAGTAATGCCAATGAAATGATGAGGAATGGAGCCAGCGCAATGATTACAAACTCCCGTCTGCCGGTTACAAATTTATCAGCGATGGCCAGGAAGTAGAACTTTTTTAAATGAACGTCATAAGATGTATTTTTTGCCCCCAGTAATTTATAGGCCACACCATGAATCAATTCATGAAAAGGAACCAACGCAAAAGTAAGCAGCACACCCAGTGACATCCGGAGAAATATCCTGCCGATGGAATAATTTCCAGAATGGTGGAGTTTCACGCAAAAGAAAATCACAAAGGAAAAGGAGAGAAGAACGCTTGAGTAGTATATCGATGAATACCATGTTCCTTTCGTAATATATTTCTTTACGAAAGGTTTGATTTCTTCATGGCTCATCTCGTCAAGTAGAACATATCCTTTTTCTTCGAGCTCCTCAGGTTTAAGATTCATGGTAGTAAGTCCTGGTTCAGAAGTAATATGATTATCAAATATATTTTCGAAACGGTCAGTCGCGATATAAAATTAATTCTATTTAAAGCTGCACGATTCTTTTAGATTTTTCAACAAATCCGGAACAATTTTGTTTCCATTTATTGATCACGCATAAATGGAATAGTTTAAGCATTCTTTCATATTATAAAACAAAAGAAAAATGAGCACAAAAAATAAAGTCGCTTTGATTACCGGGGGTAGCAGGGGACTGGGAAGAAATATGGCGATCGCGATTGCCAAAAAAGGGCTTGATCTGATCATCACATACAATTCCAACAGGGAAGCGGCCGACAAGGTTGTTGCTGAAATCGAATCGCTTGGTCAAAAAGCTGTCGCCTTTCAGCTGGACACGAGCAAAATAAGCGGGTTTGAAAACTTCGTCAGTCAGACAACAACATATTTGCAGGAACAGGGGGGAAGTCCAAAGATTGATTTTCTTATCAACAATGCAGGAACCGCTTTATATGCACTGGTTACGGAAACTTCCGAGAAGCAGTTAGACGATATTTTCGATATACATTACAAGGGCGTGTTTTTCTTAACACAGAAGTTCTTACCATTTATTAATGACGGTGGTGGGATTATCAATATTTCATCCGGCCTCGCACGACTTACTTTTCCCGGTTCTTCTGTTTATGCTTCTATGAAAGGGGCTATTGAGGTTCTCACACGCTATCTGGCAAAAGAGTTGGGTGAGAAGAAAATCCGTGTGAATGTAGTCGCCCCGGGTGCTATTGAAACCGATTTTGGCGGCGGGCGCACACGTGATAACAAGGAAATCAATGCGCGGATCGCTGGTATTACGGCGTTGGGTCGTGTCGGTTTACCGGATGATATCGGTGGGGTAGTTGCTTTTCTATGCACAGAAGATGCATATTGGATAAACGGACAGCGTATTGAGGTCTCGGGTGGGCAGGCTCTGTAAAATCTTTGTTCAACCAACCAGACATATGATATCTGTCTGCCATTCGTGTTGTATTTTTTCATTGTAGAAATATATACTCAGATTAATATAAAATAAATCAGAAGATTACATTCTGGCTGATAACCAGGCGGGCTTGTATTTTGCTAGTTATTAGACTAATAGTGTGGACTATAATGAAAGAATGAATTCAAATTATTTAATGGGCAAACAAAGAAAGTTTTTATTTCTCCTTTTTATTCTGATACCCTCGTTGTTAGTAGCTCAGCAAAAAGACACCCTGATTAAAAAACTGGACAGTCTGAGCAATAAAACAGATAGCGTAGGTGCCAAGCAAAAGAACGTTATTGCTCCCCAGGCGTATAATGAAACTACGAAAATTACTGTCCCGGTATATTTTGAATTGCTGGTTAGTGACGTAAAGCAGCAGGTCACTTCTCCGTTTAGGGCTACGCCTGACGACTGGTTAAAAGTGGGCATTTTTGCCGCAGGGATAACAGGCGTTGCATTATGGGCCGATAAGCCAATAAACAGGTTTGCGGTGGATATGCGGAATAAAAGCCCTACGGCGGTTTCAGTCAGCCTATACGTAACCAACTTCGGTGGATTATATGAAGCATATACCCTGGCTGGTTTTGCAGCATATGGATATATTTTCAAAAAGGAAAAAACCAAAACCACTACCTGGCTTGCAACGCAGGCATATTTATCAGCGGCATTAATAGAAACCTCATTAAAGTATCTGACAGGCAGACAACGTCCGTCTTATTACGATCCTAAGACCGGTCAGAACAATAATATATTTCACGGACCCTTTTTTCAATTTACAAAAGATAAAAACGGAACCCATCCTCCGAGCAATGCCTATACATCCTTTCCATCGGGTCATACCACCGTAGCATTTGCTGCTGCAACTGTTTTTGCAATGGAATATAAGGATACCAAATGGGCACCCATAGTAGCTTACTCTGCTGCTTCACTGATCGGATTGAGCAGGATTATGCAAAACGCGCATTGGGCTTCGGATGTGCTGGTAGGTGCGGCTCTGGGGTTTCTATGTGGCAGACAAGTGGTTAATAACTATCACCGGTACGCGAAATTGCAAAATGCAAAAAAGAAGAATACTCTCAGTTTCAGTTTGAATTATATGGACGGGGTACTGTTGCCGGGAGTCGTTTATAAATTCAGGTAATCAC
>DASSGT010000269.1:0-2757 GCA_035693345.1 Puia sp.
CAAAAGTTCCGGAAACGATATGGTTAACGGTATCCAGGGTTTCTATATTAAAATACCTGGGTGAATGACGGTCCGGGAGGGAGTAGTTAACATACCCCATGCTGTCAGTGAAAAATAGTATACCCAGCGAGTCGATCACATTACCTGTATGATAAATGTACTTGCCGCCAGGTTGCGGATCCTGCAATAAAAAAGTGGTTTTCCCTAATTTGGAATTTCCCAATTGCACATTTACATAAAGAGGCAGGGTGTGGATACCGTCAGCTGAATTTATAGAATATTTCATTTCAGCCATTCCCGCCGTTGCAAGTTCGACACAACGCCAATAAGGCTCCCAGAGAACTCCATTTATCTTACAACTGAAAGTATTTTTTGGTTTCGGTGGTGATTGAACAGTATCGGTATTTGTTTTCTTGCAGGAAATATTTATGAGCAATAAAAACACCAGCAAAGGGAAAAGGTGGCTTTGGTTTTTCATTCGAACAAAATAATAATTATTTCCTTAAAAGCTATAAGATCTGATCATACAATACAATGATTTCTCAGGAAATTAATTTTCCTAAGAGTTAACCCTTAGACACATTTGAAGTAAAATCAATTATACTTAAGGAAGAATCCCAAATAAATTGTTTTGTATCAAGTTCACGTGTGGGATATGCAAATTCGCCTATTTCTTCGTTTACATGTGGCTCTTCGTAGCCCACTAAACTAACTGCCATGCGAAAAATCCAGATCCTTATTTTCCCGGCACTTCTGTGTCTTGTTGCCATTTGCGTTCTTGTACAAAGCTGTAAAAAAAATGACAGTGCACCACCTGCTCCGGCCACTCTGTCTATCAGTAGCATTTCACCGAAGTCGGATACGATCGGAGCGAGGATTGTAATTACCGGATCGAATTTCAGTACGAATCCCGCCGATAATATCGTGAAATTGAATGACGAAGTCGCAGAAGTCATTTCCGCAACGCCTACACAATTGACCATCATCGTTCCGAATAGCGCATACAGTGGAAAAATAACTGTAACCATAAACGGAAAAACCGCAACTTCTTCGGACACATTTACGATACCTAGTTTTTCAATTACGGGATTTTCACCCGGCATCATAGGTATTGGTTATCCGCTAATGATCACCGGAACCAGTTTTAGTGCAGATGCCGCTACAAATAAAGTAACGATCAATGGAGTGCCGGCAACGGTTAGTTACGCATCCAATAATTTACTAACGGCTATTGTTCCAATGGGAGCAACAACCGGGCAAATTGGGATAACAGTAAAAGGACCATATACGACCTCTCTAAATAATGTTATAGTAAAAAATTTAACGGTTACCACGATGGGCGTGTTTGGAAACACGACCAGTCTTCCGTTATGGACTATCGCCTCTGATGCAAGTGGAAATTATTATTTTGGAGATTCGGACAGCGGCAGGGTCAGAAAAATAAGCGCAAGCGGTGTGCTGTCAACGGTAGCCGGTACAGGAGTTTTGGGAAATGCGGACGGACCAGTTGCTACCGCTACGCTGGGCACTGTGCACGGTATAGCGCTGGATAGTCATGGCAATATTTTCGTTACGACGCTGGGATATAATACGATCCGCGAAATTTCGACAACAGGAGTCGTCAGCACTTTTGCCGGAGATCCGAATGGTAGTTCAGGATCAGTTGATGGCACGGGTACTGCGGCCCGGTTTAATTTGCCAGTGGGCATTGTCTTAGACAAAAGCGACAATGTTTTTGTAACGGATGCTGGTACAAATAAAATCAGAAAAATCACGCCGGCAGGTGTTGTAACTACAGTGGCAGGAAGTGGTGCAACGGGTTCTGCAGATGGTACGGGTGCTGCTGCGAGCTTTAATGGAGCCTGGGGCATAGGAATAGATGCCAATGATAATCTCTATGTATGTGATGTGCAAAATTATAAGATCCGTAAAGTAACCCCGGCGGGTGTTGTTACAACTTTTGCCGGCGACGGAACCATCGGGGTTACAGACGGTCCTGCATTGAGTGCAAGATTTAATGGCGCCCAGGGTATTGTTCAGGACAAGAGTGGAAATTTTTATGTCACAGACGGCGGTAGTAACAAAATCAGGATGATCAGTCCGGATGGACAGGTTTACACACTGGCAGGTAACTTAACAAATAGTTCAATAGACGGCTCGGGAAATTTCGCCAGTTTTTCCAGTCCTCTGGGAATAACGATCGATCCCTCCGGAGTGATGGCGGTTGTAGACAGGGGAACACAAAAAATAAGAAAGATTGTTGTGCAGTAAATCAATTTTTTTGGTCATTCTGAACGAAGACTACTTCGCCAGCCCTGCCTGCGCTAAAGCTACGGCAGGCGAAGCGTAGCTCACTCTGAGCGAAGGCTGGCTTCGATAGCCGTAGTTCATTCTGAACGAAGGCTATTTACCGGATTCGCCAAAGCAGCCCTCACCGACTGGAAGCTAACCGTCAGCAAAGCAATCAACACGATCAGCAGAAACGGCAGGAGAAAATACAGCCAGTGCATGCCAATCCTGAAGTTGTAGTTTTGAAGCCAGCTGTTCGAGCTGAACCATGCAAGCGGCACGGTGATGAAAAATGCGATCGCCAGCAGGCCCGCAAATTCACGGTATAACAGGTTGAGGATATTGCCGACTGATGCACCCAGCACTTTCCGGATGCCGATTTCTTTTGTTTTTTGCAGCGTAGTGAAAGAGGCGAGTCCGAATAAACCCAGACAGGCAACGAGGATCGCGAGGCTCGTGAATATCCCG
>DASSGT010000270.1:0-3648 GCA_035693345.1 Puia sp.
TCTTTCCTGATCCTGACTTTGTCACCGGTTCCGACACATCGATAAGAAGTTGCTTTGAAGAAAAGTTCCGGGCGCACCGCATCATATACCATATCGTAAAAACTTCCACCACCGGCATCTTTTGATTCTTCCATTCGTGCATCCCGGCTTCTCGTGTAAGTAACCCCCGCTGCCCAGATTTCCTGACTTTGAATGGGAGCCTCAATGATCAATTCATTCAGCATGTTTTTATTGCCCGCTGGTTTTTTTTCAGAGAGTCCCGCCGATACGGATTTGTATAAATCAGGTTGGTTTATGAACGCATCCCAGGACATGAATTCGGATGAATAGATATTTCCCTCAGATTCTATAAATATTCCACTCGTTGTTTTATATACTTTCATCTGACTTGTATTTCCCATTTTAATCTGACAACGAAAGTATGCAACTTTTAAATTGTCTGAAGAAGAAGGACCTGGCCATCTATTCTTGCATACAGAGATATTCCATCTCCACCGGCGATAATTGCCTCATCGACCATCTGATAAAAAAGAGATATTTCAATAATTCCTGTAATTTTTTTGCACTGAACCTGGAGCAGTTCCAGTTCGGGCCATTCCTGAAAATGACAGTCAAGCAGGAGATTTCCATTCCTTGTTAAAACAGGCTCGTTTTCCTGATCCGGTAATAAACGTATGGCAAGTACAGATACCGGGTATAATGATGATATGATTCTCTGAACATATGCCACGGCTAACGGTAAAATTTCCAATACCAGGGGAAATTTAGGATCCAGCCTTTGAACAAATTTCGAGTCATCACCCAGGATGACAAACTTTTTTGCCATGGAAGCCAGCAATTTTTCCATCGTATGAATGCCTGATCCGCTCTTCAAAGCATTCAGGCTGCCATCGATCTGATCACAGCCGTCAAAATAAATATCGAGTGTATCTGTGTCGGAAATATCATTTACCAATACCCCTCTTCGCCGAAGAAACTCCAGTGTTTGAAGCGATGAGGTATATAGCCTGATCTCTAAACCTTCATTTATTCTTTCTATCAGATATTCTGCCAGCAAACGAACCGTGGACCCGTCACCCAAACCCACGGAAGTATCATCTTCTACGATTGTACTGGCAATCCGGGCTGCTTCTTTTTTAAGGTCCATGATGAAAATAAAATTAGCGTAAACCGGATGATTTCCTGCTACTTCAATTCTACATCATTGAAATCCCCTGCCGATCATTTATTACATGCCGGGTTCAAAACGCAGAAAAACTTTTCCGTTTTTGAATGTTCTTGTGTTTATCAGATTAAGCGAGAGCATTTTGTCCATTCCATTGAACAAGGTTCTTCCTTTGCCGAGTGCCACGGGATTTACGATGATCTGGTACTCATCGATCACCTGCTCTGAGGCAAGCTGGGATATAATACTTCCGCTACCCATAATGACCATTCCGGGTCCTGATTCATTTTTCATTTTTCGAATGGATGATACGATATCGGTCTTTATCAGCTTTGTATTATTCCACAGCGCCTTGTCCATGGTTCTTGAAAAAACCACTTTCTGCATGTTGTTCATCGCTTTGGCAACCACTGGATTTTGCTGTTCCGCCATCGGTGTAGGCCAGTACCCCGCCATAAGGTCATAGGTGACCCTTCCAAATAATAGCTGACCTTCTCCACTGGCGTTTCCGGCTACGAATGCCTGAAATTCCGGGTCATCACTTCCGGAATGTGCCCACCTGAAGTCACCATTCTCGCCTGTAAAATATCCGTCAATTGACACATGATTAAACACGATTAGTTTTCGCATAAAATGTCTTTAATGTTAATAGTATCGTTTAGATAATATTATAACAAGCCAGAAGGATGATTTTGGACATATCGGGTCTCTCAATTTGCTGCCTTTCGCACAGCAATTTCTGCCGTTTATGCATTCAGACAACCGAAAATTATAAATATTCAGAAAATGGTTTACATTCAAACATAACCCCTGCTTATCATGAGAAAATTAACCAGTTTAGTTCTTTCTGCCAGCCTGATTGCCTGTCTGACAATACCCGGTATTGCCCAGATTCCTGCCAGCCAGATTTTGTTGAAACCAGATTCCGCCAGACCTGAAGTCTCTATAACAAAGCATTCCGTCACCATCGGAGGGAAGCTCATTCACTACACTGCAACGGCAGGTACCATTCTTTTAAAAAATGAAAAGGAGGATTCGGTAGCGCTCCTCGGATTTACGGCTTATGTAAAGGACGGTGAAACAGATGCGGGAAACAGACCCATTACATTTGCTTATAATGGAGGTCCCGGATCTTCATCCATGTGGCTTCACATGGGTGCATTGGGCCCGCGGGTGGTTGTTACCAACGATGGAGGTCTTACACCTCCGGCACCGTATAAGACAATAGAAAATACAAGTTCCATTCTGGATGTCACCGACCTGGTTATGATCGATCCGGTAGGAACGGGGTTAAGTCATCCCATTGCCAAGGCTACCGTGAAGGATTTCTGGGGTGTCGATCAGGATATCAAATCCGTCAGCCATTTTATCAAACAATATATCACGGAGAATGACCGGTGGAATTCACCAAAATATTTACTGGGAGAAAGTTACGGTACGATGCGGTCGGCCGGAGTATCAGATTATCTTTTTGAAAGCATGGGCATTCAGGTAAATGGTGTGATCCTTGTTTCCTCCGTACTTGATTTTCATACACTCACTTTCAAGGATGATCTTACGTATGAATTGTATTTACCCACATATGCTGCCGTGGCATGGTATCATAAAAAAATACCCACCACACCCAACGGGTTGGAGTCATTTTTAAAGGAAGTCAGAACCTTTGCCTCCGGTGAGTATGCTACTGCACTTAGTAAAGGCGATTTGCTTACTGATGCAGAAAAAGACCAGGTTCTTGCAAAACTTTCCGGTTATACCGGCGTCAGTAAGGAATATTGGAGCAAAGGCAATTTGCGGCTCCGGCAGGAAGTCTTCACTGATGAACTGTTGCGCAATGAACACCTGACAGTTGGCAGACTGGACGGACGATATAAAGGAATCAACCAGGATCTCCTGAGCGAAAATTCGCAGGATGATCCACAGTCCACTCAAATCAGCCCGGCTTATATCTCTTCATTCCTTAATTATTTTTATACAGATCTGAAAGTAGACAAGAGCCTGAATTATAAAATAAATGCGTACACCACTGAAGGATTTAAATGGGATTTCAGCCGGAAGAAGAATGGTGACTATGGTGGTTTGTATATCCCTAACACAGGTGAAGACCTTGCCAGCCTGATGAGCAAAAATCCGGATGTGAAAATCCTGGTTCTGAATGGCTACTACGATCTTGCCACACCATTCTATGCTACTGAATATACATTTGATCACCTCGGACTGGAGAAGAAAATCAAAAACAATATCAGCATGAAGTATTTTGAGGCAGGTCACATGATGTACGTAAATCCCGCCTCACTCATTTTATTCAAGAAATCCGTAGCTGATTTTATTTTGGGAACAGCAAGGTAATTGTATCTTACCCCAACGATATGATAAATTCCCGGGCTGATGCTTGATGCCCCAAAGCAAGAAGATAAATTGGGATTGTGGACAACCACATCGCTGGTTGTTGGCAATATGATCGGTGCCGGTGTATTCCTGAT
>DASSGT010000271.1:0-3054 GCA_035693345.1 Puia sp.
GCAAATTCCTTTTGCGGAAGTATCCAGAGAAAGGGGACTCTCCAGCTTATTCGCTGACGAATAATATCTGTCAGATTGTTCTGCGAATATTATTCAGGATCTTTCCGTCGGCGCACAAACATTATTCATTATTTCCGTCCATTTCGTTTTCCGCCGGCGAACAAACATTATTCACCATTTCTTTTCATTTCGAAGGTTCCTGAACCGGATCCATTTGAATTTTCCCATCTGCCGGAAGTTAATGTTCCACCTGGAGTGAAAATAGGTGTCAGATTCAGATTTATTCCACCCGCTCCATATACAGATGCTTTAATGGCGGTTCCGTCCAACGACCAGGTTCCCTGATAGTAATAGGTATTCCCGTCATTCCCTAAACCCTGCGTTGAAATAGTACTGTCTGCTTTGATGTCAAAATTATACGTCAGTACACCGAGGTCTTCACGAGTCGGGGTGTTGTCGATGGTACGTGTGCCGGACCATGAACCAACAATGGGATATGAATGATTGGCTGAACTTTTTGAACAGGAAAAAAAAGAAGTTGAGAGTACAATAATAAAAAATCGATAATAATTTCAGATTCATATGGTCGTCTGTTTTTTAATTTAACTACAGACTGTTATAATGAATTTTATTTTTTTTATTGCATTGGAATAAAAACAAAAACATTTTTCAAAAAACAATAAGTACAAACACTTATACTATTTTGAAAAGCCTAAGGCTATTTGGTAAAATGGAAATAAAATGAATTCAGACTCGATGGCTTTTACTTGTCGTCCATCAATTTTTCTCTTTCAACATACTTAGAAAAAGGTTCATCCCTTTTTTCTTTTGTTCATCCAGATCATAGCTCAGATTTTGGGTGAAGTAAGAATGCATATCAAAATCATTGACCGGCAATCCGCCCAAAACGCGTGATATATTTTGAATACCGAATGTATTCGCTTCTTCGAAACGTTGGACCCAGTCAGGATCCAGCACCTTATTACTGATCCAGGCTGCAAACACAAAGGGCAATCCGGTCATGTTTTTCCATTCCTCTCCCAAATCATAGAAATAAGCCGATTTTTTTCTCTGTTCCAACGCGCGGTCACCAATGACAACGGCAGCAGTATTACCGCGGATTTCCCGTAGAAATTCATGTTCGGCCGGTATAAACACCGGCTTTTGTTTCCAGTATTTCTCGAATAAAATTTCTGCAAGAACAACGGATGTACGACTCTGGTAGTCTAGTATGACTGTCCTGATATCCTGGACGGGAACCTCGCTGAATAGACAAACGGATGCAACAGGACCGTCAGAACCAATACAATACTTCGTGTTGATATGGTATTCTATCATTTGGGGAATAATGGAAACGGGTACCAGACCTATGTCAATCTCATCCAGTAACAACATCTCCGCTATCCTGGCCGGATATTCGGTGATCAGCGATATTTCATTGAATACGGGCGAATTTTCAATTCCGTACAAAAGGGGTTTGGTATTCAGGTAACTCACAGCACCCACCCTTATTTTTCTGTCCAACGCGATTAGTTTAAATTTGGCTGCAAAAGTAGGGAAGGCATCCTAATAATCCCTATTTGCGATTTAGTATATGGAACTTCACGCACTGACAGCTATTTCACCAATAGACGGCCGATACCGCAGTCAACTGCATTCATTGGGAGAATATTTTTCTGAGTATGCCTTGATCAAATACCGCGTGCAGGTTGAAGTGGCCTATTTTATTTTTCTCTCTGAGAAAAAGTTTTTCACGCTTTCTGCCAGCACAAAAAAAACATTACTGTCGGCTGCGGAGAATTTCAAACTCGAAGATGCCCTGGAGATAAAAAAAATAGAAAGAACTACTAACCACGATGTAAAGGCAGTTGAATATTTCCTGAAAGCCATCCTGGAAAAAACGAAGGATCCGGAAACCAAAGAATGGATCCATTTTGGATTAACATCCCAGGATATTAATAATACAGCCATTCCCCTGCTCTGGAAACATGCCATTGAAATCGAATACCTGCCCTTTATTTTAAATCTGAAAAAACAACTGGGCATCCTGGCTAATCAATGGCGTAATACGGCCATGTTGGCGCGCACGCACGGCCAGGCGGCGTCTCCAACGACCCTGGGTAAGGAAGTGATGGTCTTTGTGGAAAGAATTCAAAACCAGGTGGAACTCCTCATACAGATTCCCTTTATGGCCAAATTTGGTGGTGCAACCGGAAATTTGAATGCTCATATAGTTGCTTTTCCAAATAAAGACTGGACCAAACTCGCCAATGAATTTATTGAGAAGGAACTTGGATTGAAACGCCAGCAGTTTACAACACAGATCGAACATTACGATATGCTCGCAGCGCAGTTTGACTGTATGAAACGAATCAATACGATCCTGATTGATTTCTGCAGGGACCTGTGGACCTATATTTCGATGGACTATTTCAAACAGAAAATAAAGGAGGGAGAAATCGGATCCTCGGCCATGCCTCATAAAGTGAATCCGATAGATTTTGAAAATGCGGAAGGAAATCTCGGCATGGCAAACGCGATCTTCGAATACCTGTCCTCAAAATTACCCGTTTCCCGTTTGCAACGTGATCTCACGGATTCAACCACATTGCGAAGTATCGGCGTTCCTTTCTCGCATTCTATTCTGGCTCTGAAGTCCATTGAACGCGGCCTCGCCAAACTGGTGCTGAATTCAGATAAACTCACACAGGATCTGGAAAATAACTGGGCAGTCGTTGCAGAAGCCATTCAGACGATTCTGAGACGTGAAGATTATCCCCAGCCATACGAGGCCCTGAAAGCGCTTACGCGCGGAAAGAATGGCATCACCAAACAGTCCATGCACGAATTCATTGACTCTCTTGATATCGCCGCTGTTGTGAAAAAAGAGCTGAAGAAGATTAGTCCGCACAACTACACGGGTGTTAGACTAAAGTAGTATGGGAGTATGGGGGTATGGGAGTATGAGAGTGGTGAAATTCTTCAACTTTTTACGTGAATTACCCCGTTTAATTGAAATTAGATTGTACAAATTGGGATTTGTAAAACTCAATT
>DASSGT010000272.1:0-13500 GCA_035693345.1 Puia sp.
AGCAATACAAAGATCATGTCTGCCTTTGACAGAAAACATTTCTCTTACACCTGTTTCACGATTATAAGTCTCTTGTTCTTTCGGTGTGGATGAGGTAGGCTTGATGGCAATTCTGAAAACAAGTTCATTCCCATTACTGATTCCACCTACAACCCCTCCGGCATGGTTCGTAATGGTCTTTCCGGTTTTATCCGCAATGGCATCGTTATGTTCAGACCCAAACATCCTGGCTGCTGCAAAGCCGGTTCCAAATTCGATGGCACGAACTGCCGGTATAGAAAAAACAGCATGTGAAATCAGAGATTCAACACTATCAAAAAAAGGCTCTCCCAGTGAGACCGGCAGATTTTGGACCCGGCATTCTACAATTCCTCCCACCGAATCTTTGGCATCTATCGCCTTTTGAAGTCCTGCTTCCAGGTCGGTCATGCCCGCAATCTCTTTTATATCCGCACGTATATCTGTATGCACAAGCATCAATAATTTTTTTGCGATCACGCCGGCAGCTACCAACGCAACGGTGAGTCTTCCACTGAAATGTCCGCCGCCCCGGTAATCCTCATATCCACCAAATTTTTCATGGGCAACAAAATCTGCATGGCCTGGCCTTGGAATGGCTCTCAGTTTTTCATAATCACCGGAACGTGTATTATTATTTTCAAAAAATATTGTGATGGGCGCACCGGTGGTTCTTTCATTGAAAATGCCTGTTTTAAAAATAGGAAGATCAGATTCCTGCCTCGGTGTAGTACCTTTCTGTATCCCTCCCTTTCGTCTTTCGATATCTGTTTCAAAATCCTCCGCTTTCAAAGGAAGTCCCGCCGGACAACCATCCAGCACCAATCCTACTCCCGTCCCGTGAGATTCACCATAAATGGTCATTCTGAAAACGCGTCCGAATGAATTCATATTAAAATATCTTATCTAAGACATGAACCGAAGCACCTAATTTTTCGATATCATCAAAAAAGGAAGGATAGGATTTATTTACGGCATCAGCTTTCTCGATCTGAACGGGCCCGGATGCTCTGAGTGCTGCAACCGCAGTCGCCATGGCTATCCGGTGGTCATGACGCGAATGAACAGTTGCTGATTTGATATGTTCCGTTCCCTTAATTCCCATCACATCTCCATGGAGAAGAATATCAACACCTAATTTTCCAAATTCCTCCTGTAGTGTGATTGCCCGGTCACTTTCTTTATGTGTAAGACGGCTTGCGCCTTTTATAAAACTGGAACCCCGACAAACAGAGGCGAGGGCTGCCAGCGGTGGAAATAAATCCGGACAATCTGTTGCATCAAATTCAAATCCCTTTAATTTAGAAGCATCCGTTTGCTGAATACAAATTTCTTTATTATCATAAAACATCGACACACCCGCCCTTTGTAAAGCAATCAAAATGGCCTTGTCCGCCTGTGTGGAATCGGGATCCAAACCTCGAATGATTGCCCGCCCTGCGATGGCCGCTGCCACTAAAAGAAATGCACCACCACTCCAGTCACCTTCAACAGCATATTCTATGGTACCTGCAGGTTTTTGCCAATGTTCAGAAGAAAAATAAAAAGACTGGTAATTATTATTTTGCGGCGTTTTCAATCCGAAATCGCGCATGACCTTTAACGTTAAATCTATATATGGCCTGCTCTTCAGGTTGCTTACTTCAATAGTTACATTTTTGGCATCTGAAGCTGCGTATGCCATCAATAAACCCGTGAGGAACTGAGAACTCATGGAACCGTCGGTTTGGATATTTGCCGGAACCAGAGGGCCTTGTAAGCGAAGTGGAAGTTTGCCTGCATTGGAACTGACATCCACACCCAGTCTCGGAAATATTTCATCAAAGAAATTCATCGGACGACTCAGCAAACTTCCCTGTCCCTCGATGATCATGGCATGATCACTCATTGCAACAAGTGGCGCAAACATCCTGATTCCCAGGCCGCTTTCACCACAGTTCACATAATCATTCACAGGTCGGATTCCTTTGCTGTCAATAAAAAGAGAACCATCAGCGAGATTTTCTATGCTCGCTCCCAATGCGCGAATGACACCGATAGCCGCATGATCATCATTAGAAAATCCGGGGTTTACTATATGTGTTTGGGTTTGTGAAATCAATGCTGCAGCACAGGCCCTTTGCATGGAGCTTTTAGATGCGGGTGCCTGCAGATTGCCTTGAATAACGGATGGTGAGATTGTAACGTTCATCTTATTTTATCTGGCACGGGCAATGGAATAGAGAAGTTTTTCAAGATGGCTCATAGGAATTGGTTTGACAACCGCCTTCCCAAGTTTTTCAAGCAGCACATAATGCATGGTATCCCTCGTTTTCTTTTTATCCATGCGCATGATTTCAACTACTTTACCAAAATCCACCGGAATGTCGATCGGGAGTCCATATTGCTGAAGCAGATTGGTTACCCGGGCAGTTTCTTTAAAATTCAGCATTTCTTCAGAAATCAGACAGGCGGCCTTTATACCGATAGATATGGCATGTCCGTGTGGCAGATGATATACATTTTCTACCGCATGCCCGAGGGTATGTCCGAAATTCAACAAACGACGGTCTGATGATTCATACTCATCCTTCTGAACGACGGCTGATTTGATCAGTACATTTCTGCGGATCAAATCGTTGAGCGCTGTTTTATTTTTGCGATAACTATTGATCGAATTTTTTTCAAGATCCCTGAAAAGTGATGCATCTTTAATGGCGGCATGTTTAATCACCTCTGCAAATCCATTTACCCATTCCTCGATGGGCAGAGTCTGAAGCAGAGATACATCATAGAATAAAAAACCAGGCTGGCGAATCACGCCAACCATATTTTTATAGTTGCCAACATCAATGCCGTTTTTACCTCCGATCGACGCATCCACCATACCGAGAATCGAAGTAGGAATAAATCCGAAAGGAATACCGCGCATATAAACGGAAGCGACATAACCGGTGATATCTGTTACCACACCGCCACCTACACCGATCAATGTTGTCTGCCGGTCGGCACCGAAACTAATGAGCTGGTCGATGATTGTATCGACGATATACTGAACCTTAAAAGATTCTCCGGCCGGTATCTGGATAAACTTTGTTCCCTTGAAAAGTTTTTTATGAAGATCATATACATGCTGGTCCGTTATAAATATGGACCTGTCCTTCTCGACTACGCTTCCGATTTGGGAAAAAGAGGCATCAAAATAACAGGTGGTTTTTGATACAGAAAACGAAAAGGTCTTTTTCAGCATGACTCGTTTTTTTCTAGGAGTTCATCACTTTATTCTGGTGGTTAATACTTTCCATATGTACGGCATCAAAATATTTGGTAATAAATTCCTGGCTGAGGCCGAGTTTGTCGCCCTTTTTAAAAGCTCTTTCCAGGATAGCATTCCAACGATTCGTCTGCAGTATCGTAATATTATTTTCTTTCTTGTATTGCCCGATTTTTTCAGAGATTTTCATTCTTTCACCTATGATCTGCATGAGTTCATCATCGAGCTGGTTTATCTGTTGCCTTAATTTTTCAAGATTCGCATGATATTCTTCGGAAGCGACATCTTCCCTGCGCCAGCGGATAGCAGAAAGCATTTCTCCGAGCCTGGCTGGTGTAATTTGTTGTTTAGCATCACTCCATGCCTTATCCGGATCGATATGACTTTCGATGATCAACCCATCGAAATCAAGATCAATGGCGGTCTGTGCAACGTCCTGCAAAATATCCCGGCGGCCGCAAATATGAGAAGGATCATTGATAAATAACATGCCGGGATGGCGGCGCTTCATTTCAATGGCCAGATGCCACATCGGTGCATTGCGATATTCAGTATTTCCATAGGAACTAAAACCTCTGTGAATGAGCCCGATTTGCTTTATGCCCGCTTTAGCAACACGTTCCACTGCGCCAATCCATAATTCCAGATCGGGATTGATTGGATTTTTTATCAAAACGGGAACTTCGACTCCCCGAAGAGCATCGGCTACATCCTGGACACTAAAAGGATTGACCGTAGTCCGGGCTCCTATCCAGAGTACATCCACATCAAAATGCAAGGCATCTTCCACTTGTTTGGCCGTAGCCACTTCAACAGCTACAGGAATTCCTGTTACCTCACGTGCTTTTTGCAGCCATGCAAGTCCCTTGGTTCCAATACCTTCAAAACTTCCCGGACGTGTTCTGGGTTTCCAAATGCCCGCACGCATGATATCTACCTTGCCGGTTTCCTGTATTTGTACAGCGGTCTTCATAACCTGTTCTTCGGTTTCCGCGCTGCATGGACCGGAAATTATCAGGGGACGCTTGGCCCAGGCTTCCTGCGTCACTTCTTTCATTGTTTTAGTCGCTACCATGAGTATTGGTTTGAATATCTGTTTTTAATGATGCATCCATTATCTTGAGTTCGCGTCATTCATCCGAATCCTTCGTCCCTTATAATTCTTCCCATCAATTGACCGGATCATTTGCGGCGCTGCATTTTTATCAATCTCAATCCAGCTGTTCATTTCCTTCATATCAATCTTCCCTAATACATCTTTGCGTAAATCACTCATGTCAAGAACAAATTGTAAAAAACTTGCTTTGTAGAAGCCGTCCTTGGTGCCCAGGTTTACGAAAAGTTTTACAAAATCGCCATTGCCAGGTGAAAAACTGGATGCCGGACGTGAAGGTTCGCGCCGGGTGCCTCCGATGGGTATCCGTTCTCTATGTCCACGCGGAGCTTCTCTGTCCCTGTCGCGATCCCTGGACACAGCACGCACATTCAGATCTTCCGCATTCTCATAATATTTCAGGAAACGTGAGAATTCCTTGGATGCTACTCTCTTTAATATTTCTTCCTTACTTACATCTGCAAATTTTTCCTCCAACATGGGAACATACGTTTCATAGTCGCCATGACTGATATCCGCTGATAATAATTTTTCCATGAAATGAAAAAACTGTTTACGGCAAACATCCTTGCCAGTTGGAATTTCAACTTTATGAAACGGAACCTGAACCATTCGTTCAATCTGGCGAATTTTACCAAGTTCCCTTGAATTAATAATCGATAAACAAACACCGGTATTACCCGCTCTGCCTGTTCTGCCACTTCTATGCGTGTAAACTTCCACATCGTCCGGTAATTCATAGTTTATAACGTGGGTGATGCCTACTACATCAATACCCCTGGCCGCAACATCTGTGGCAATCAGCAACTGAAGGGACTTTTCCCTGAATTCGCCCATCACTTTATCACGCTGTTGTTGTGTCAGATCTCCATGCAATGCGTCAATATCATATCCTTCCCGGGTGAGTTTTTCAGAAATGCTTTGCGCATCTGCTTTTGTACGTGTGAAAATGATTCCATAGATACCCGGATTAAAATCAATCATCCTTTTCAGCGCCTCATAGCGGTGATGGGCATTCGTAATAAAATACTGGTGGTCAATATTTTTATTTGCCGTATTCATTTTGCCCACGGTTATCTCCATGGGATCCTTCATATACTTACGGCTTACACGCCTGATTTCAGGGGGCATCGTAGCACTAAATAACCAGGTAGCATCTCTTTTGGGCGTATTCTGCAGAATGAATTCGATATCGTCCTGAAAACCCATATTGAGCATTTCATCGGCTTCATCCAAAACCACATATTTAATTTCTTCCAGGTTAATCGCCTTTCTTTCTATCAGGTCAATCAGCCGCCCAGGTGTTGCCACGACTATCTGGACTCCCCTTTTTAAATCCCTGATCTGCATTCCAATGGAAGTTCCTCCGTAAACAGCCAATACCTGCACGCCTGCCATGTATTTTTTAAAAAGCTCAAGCTCTGAAACAATCTGCATGCAAAGTTCACGAGTCGGACAAACCACCAGGGCCTGGGGAAAACGGTGTTCTATTTTCAGGAGATGTAAAAGGGG
The DNA here is from genome assembly GCA_035693345.1 of Puia sp. Taxonomy (GTDB): domain Bacteria; phylum Bacteroidota; class Bacteroidia; order Chitinophagales; family Chitinophagaceae; genus Puia. The sequence goes on from DASSGT010000272.1 coordinate 5,898, forward strand.
TAAACCGAATGCTGCTGTTTTGCCAGTACCGGTCTGCGCAAGGCCAACCAGGTCCTTTGTGCCACTGATCAACACGGGAATGGCCTTCTCCTGAATAGGGGTAGGAATGGTATACCCCAGCGCTGTTACTGCCTGCAACAGGTTTTCGTGTAATCCAAGCCCTTCAAATGTACTCATACAGTTCTGAAATTTTGCGCAAAGGTACGTTTTTAAGCCTAAAGCTCAAGGCTTAAGGCTTAAAGCCCAATGACAAATACATAATCAAAATTAGGTATTGATTTCCCCTTCATCTTAAGACTATTTTTCTAAATCAGCTATCAAATTCATTCTCCAATTTAAAGCCTTGCGCTTTACGCCTTAAGCCTTAAGCTTATTTAAGTATTCTTCTTATTTTATTGGCATTTTCCATCAGCTCCTGCAGATAATCATAGTTTTCCTTTTCAAGGCAACTTTTGAATTTACGCAATTGCATAATATGTTCATTTAATACATCCAGTACATTCTCACGGTTTTGCTTAAAAATCGGTCCCCACATGGCCGGACTGCTTTTCGCCAATCTTACTGTACTTTCAAAACCACCACCTGCCAATTCAAATATGGCGTCTTCTTCCCGTTCTTTTTCAAGTACCGTGTTTGCCAGCGCAAAGGATGTTATATGCGAAATATGACTTACATAAGCCGCATGTACATCATGGTTTTCTGCGTCCATATTTACCAGCGACATACCCAGCATTGAATAAGTTTCTTCAACTTTTGCCAGTGCTTCCGGATCAGATTTTTCTCTTTCACAGATCACACATGTACGACCCCGGAATGCATCGTGTACCGCAGCATCCGGACCGCTGTATTCTGTGCCCCACATGGGATGGGATGCCACAAAGCGGCTCCTGTTGGGATGGTCAGAAACAAGTTTACAAAGAGCCTGTTTGGTGGATCCCGCATCAACCACGATTTGATCTTTATTCAACATATCCAGGATCGTTTTCATCACGGGGAGTGTAACATCGACCGGAATGGCCAAATATATCAGGTCACTTTGCTTCACTGCTTCTTCCAATGGCAACACTTCATCTACTATCCCAAGCTCTAAAGCTCTTTGAGCCGTTGCTCCGGTCCGGCTCACACCAATGACTTTATTTACCAGTTTATGATCCTTCAAAGCAAGACTGAATGATCCGCCGATTAAACCGACACCAACAATAGTTACTGTTTTAAACATGTTGTTTTGGTTTAATGAATCCAGCTTTTTTTATTCGATCAAAACTCTCAAGTATTTTTTCTTCCGTGGCGCACAGACTTACCCGGATATAATTTTTTCCCGCATTGCCAAATATACTTCCGGGCGTTACAAATACATTGGCGTTGTATAACAGGAGATCGCTCAGTGTATAACCGTCCGTGATACCGGCAGGCGCTTTAGCCCATACAAATAATCCGGCCTGTTTTTTTGAAAAATCACAGCCCATTCCTTCCAGCATTTCTTCAACCACCTTTTTGCGCTTTTGATATATACCATTTACCTCTTCATACCAGGAAAGCGGGAGTGACAATGCTTTGGCAGCTGCCAGCTGAAGAGGAAGAAACATACCACTATCCATATTACTTTTAAACCTTAATACATTTTCAATATGCCTGGAAGTTGCGAGCATCATACCAACTCGCCATCCTGCCATATTGTGCGACTTGCTCAGCGAATTCAACTCAATCACGTGTTCACTTACACCACCGGTCTGTAAAATACTCATCGGTTCATCATTCAGAATGAAACTGTACGGATTATCATGAATGAGCAGCACCTGATTTTCCTTTGCAAAGGTTACCAATTCTTCAAAAAGTTTTTTAGAAGGCAATTGTCCCGTTGGCATGTGCGGATAATTCACAAACATCAATACCGATTCCTGATCTCCACGCTTTGATTTCAGGAGGATCTTTAATTCCGAAAAATCAGGCAACCAGCCATTTTCCTCTTTTAACTGATATGCTGCGAGTTGAGCACCGGCAAGCTTTGCCGCACTTTGATATGTGGGATATCCGGGATCAGGAATTAAGACAAGGTCTCCCGGATCGATATAAGTCATACAAATATGCATGATTCCTTCTTTTGATCCGGCTAATGGAAGGATTTCAATGTCCGGATTCAATTCAACCTGATACCATTCTCTGTACCAGGTCGCCATGGCTTTTCGCAGAACGGGTGACCCTTTATAACTTTGATAGGCATGGGTGTTCGGCTTATTGCTTTCCTCCTGCAAAATCCGGATTACGTCAGGATGCGGGGGTTGATCCGGGCTTCCGATGCCGAGGCTGATAATGTTTTTACCTTCACGGTTGAGATCTTCAATCTCCCGCAATTTTTTCGAGAAGTAGTATTCACCAATTCCGTCGAGCCTTTTGGCAGTTTCCATTTTGTAAGCTTAATGCGGAACGCAAAATGCGTAACGCCATATAAAAATTAAATAATGTTGCAAATCCACTTTCAGTCTTCCAGTCTCTCACACTTGCTTCCCTTTCCGATATACTCCATACACTTTCAAGTCCGAGATCGCAGGCCTCATGATGTCAATCACATTTTCAAATTCCGCGGTATTTTCAAATTCCATATCTGCATGAAAACTATATTTCCAGTCACTGCCAGGTATGGGGTATGATTGTAATTTACTCAGATTGATGCCAGCATCTGCAATCAGTGTCAGAACTCTGGCAAGGCTTCCCCGTGAATGATCCGTGTGAAATGTCACCGACGCCTTATTGGCATCTTTCACGGGTTCCAAATCCTCCCGCCGCAAAAGAACCAGGAAACGTGTGTAATTATTTTTCATGGTATGAATATCCGGCGCAATCATGTCCAATTGAAATAAGTTTGCCGCAAGACTGCTTGCGATGCCGGCAATATGCTTGCTTTTCCTCTGATGGATATGCTTTGCACTGAGTGCAGTGTCTTCTGTTTCTACCAGCTTCCAATCATACTGGTTCAAAAAATCCATGCATTGCAGGATGGCCATTGGATGTGAATGTACCTCTTTGATATCTTTCAATGTAATGCCCGGATTTACTACCAGGTTTTGCCGGATTTGCAAATAAATTTCTCCGGCGATTACAAGGTTACTGTTTCTAAGGAGCATGTAGTTCGGAAGAATACTGCCTGCTATTGAATTTTCAATGGCCATGACAGCAGCATCGCAAAGAGAAGGGTCTGCGGCAGATTTTACTACATCTTCAAACCTTGCACAGGCCAGAACATTGGCCTTTTCTCCAAAGAAAATCCTGACCGCTTCCTGATGAAAACTTCCTTCATATCCCTGAATGGCTACGCGTTGAATGGGGTGTTGCATACGAAAAAAAAATCCCGGCTTTTGACCGGGATTCTATTGTTAAGTTTTAAATTTTATTTACTGGTTAACAAAAGCATTCCCGATCGCTTCTAAAGTAGAAGAAATAAAAACCAAAATAACGGTATGCTTTTGGGATTGACATTTTCAAACCAAAAATAAATGATTCTGTTGATTCAACAAATTTATTTTCTACCAGTTCGGTAGAGTCATCAGAAATTCAGTCTTTTCTCTTCGCGGGCATTTACCAGCTTAAACAGGTGAAAAGGCTTATAAATACGCCAGTCCGGCTGCTCTATCAGTTCAATATACTGATTCAGTTTGGCCCTTCTGAAATCGTATTGCGTCTGTTCGGGCATGTTAATACAAACGATCCAGCCCTGATGCTCACTCACATCTTCCAGCCATTCTTCATAATAATCCTTATCCCCGCTATGGAAGTTCAAAACGTTTTCGGCGATCAGAATAAATTTAAATATACCTTCTGCCATAAATTTATCTGCGACTTTTCTCTTAAGATTCATGATATCGTTTTCAATGGCGTCATTCCACTCGCCGATCAGTTCAATGATTATATATTTCTCTTCATAATCTGCCAGCAGCACTTTTAAATAAAGCGTCTTGGAACCAAATTCGTCCCACTGGGGATGTATCAGGTAATTGTATATAGCCAGCGTGAATTCAAATTCTGAATATTCACGTCCGAAAAAAGGAGATTTTTCATCTTCCTCACTCACATAAATGTGTCGCCAGTTATAATATGGTTCTATATCATGCACCGTTCAAGGCTTAAGGCTTAAAGCGCAATGCTTAAAGCATTTTATTAAATAGTTCGGTTCCCCCCACTCTTACACTTCACTTCCAGTCTTCCAGTCTTCCATACTTCCATACTCTTATTGCTTCCGCCTGCTCTCGGCGGCTTTCTTTACGCTGCCATATTTCAGCAATAAGCTTTTTGCGATTTGATAATCGGTGATACCCGTCTGATTCATCAACATTCCCGTACCGCGCTCTATCAGTTTGGCATTCGTCAGCTGCATATTCACCATCCGGGTATCCTCAACCCTACCGATTCGAATCATGACCGTTGTAGAAATCATATTCAAAACCAGTTTTTGAGCCGTACCGCTTTTCATGCGTGTGCTGCCTGTAACAAATTCTGGTCCTACAATTACCTCAACGGGAAAGTCAGAAACAGCTGCCAGGGGTGTTCCCGGATTACAGGTAACACATCCTGTACAGATTTTAAACTCCCTGCATTTTTTCAGGGCAGCAATTACATAGGGTGTGGTACCGCTCGCGGCAATACCAATGACCACATCCTTATCAGTCACTTCGAAGTCACAAAGGTCCAGCCATCCCTGTATTTCATCGTCTTCAGCATTTTCAACCGGCGTGCGGATGGCTTTCTCTCCTCCGGCAATCAATCCGATGATCAATCCGTAAGGCATCCCGAATGTAGGAGGAATTTCACTGGCATCCAGAATACCCAGCCGGCCACTCGTACCTGCGCCCAGGTAAAAAAGGCGACCCCCCATCAGCATTTTATCAATGATAACTTCTGTTAATTTTTCAATTTGCGGAATCGAATGAGCAACCGCAAGAGGTACCTGCTGGTCTTCTCTGTTGATAAAAGTGAGCAGATCCTGCGTACTCATTTTTTCCAAATGCCGGTAACTACCCTGTTCTTCTGTTATTTTTTCGAAATTCATCCATTCATTTTATGATAAGTGATCAGGCCTTCCATGGGTTTGGCCAGAATTTTACCTGTCTGCCAGCCAAAATTTTTACAAAGTTCTTTCAGAATATCCTGAAAGCCAAAAGCTACACTGCCGGTAAAAAAAATGGGTACTTTGCCGGATTCCGGATAATGCGCCAGGTGTATGGAAAAAAAATCCCATAGACCGTCTTCAATGATATTTTCGATCATATAATGCCCGCGATTTTCAGCCAGAAACATGGCGAAGGAAGCAATATATCGATTGGGTAAAGGCTTTTTATAAACCGAATCAAGAATTTCGGCAGCAGTGAGGTTGTATTTTTTTTGAAATTTGTCATGCAATTCCGTATCGAAGGTTTTATAGAGATAATATTGTAATACTTTTTTCCCCAGATAGGCTCCGCTTCCTTCATCGCCGAGAACATAACCAAGTCCCGGACTGTTTCGAATAATTTTTTTTCCATTATAATAACCCGAATTACTGCCTGTTCCCAGAATGACCACGATACCTTTATTTTTTCCGCAGAGTGCTCGTGAGGCACCCGTCAGATCATGCTCCACTTCAATCTCAGAACCGGGAAATACCGTTTTGATAGCTTTTTTGAACATCTTCCTGTTTTCAGCGGCCCCGAGACCGGTACCATAAAAATAAATGGCAGATGGAATTTTATTTTTCAATGAAGGCAATAGTTCTTTTTTCATCATTGCAGAAAGCTGTGGCCCGTTCAGAAAATATGGACTGGCTCCCTGTGTTTCGACGATCTGCTTTCTGCCACTCGAAATAAAACACCATTCACATTTGGTAGAACCACTGTCCGCAATAAGTATCGCCATATTTTCATTTTATAATTCGGTGCGAAGGTACATTTTAAGCATAAAGCGTAAAGCATCAGACACCCGAATGCAGATTTTTATCTATTACTGAATTTTTAATGTGTCGATTTAAAAGAACATTATGCGTTGGACATTGTGTGTCAGGCTTTGGGAATTCTGCGTCGGGCGTCAGCCATTGAAGAATGGAGCTTTATGCTTTGTGCTTTACGCTTTATGCTTAATTTGCGACTTTAGGCGAAATCAAGTACATGAAAAAACTGAATTTCTGGCTACCCCTTTTATTTGCGGTCGTCATGGTCCTTGGAATGATCATTGGATACAGACTTTATCCAAACACTTATACGGGTGGCTTTTTTAAAACGGGAAAATTGAGTCCTGTGCAGGAAGTATTGGATATTATCAAAGACAAATATGTGGATTCCGTTCATACAGATTCCCTTAGCGAAGAGGCCATACAGGGATTACTCTCACACCTCGATCCCCACTCCTATTATATTCCGGCTGTTGACCAGGTAGAGATGAATGAGGATCTGCAGGGCAATTTCCAGGGAATCGGCGTTGAATTTCAAATTCTGAATGATACAGTAAATATTACAAATGTACTCAGCGGTGGCCCCAGCGACAAAGCAGGTATTATTGTAGGTGACCAGATCATACGGGTCGGTGATTCGGCAGTTGCCGGTAATGGCATAACGGGCGACCGAATAAAAAAATTTCTCCGGGGTCCTGGTGCCAGTAAAGTGATTGTGTCCATGCTGCGGAACAAAACGCTGATGCCCTTTACCATCCAGCGTGGCGTAATCCCACTCCCGGCGCTGGATGCCGCATACAAGATTAACAATGAAGCAGGTTATATCAGGATAAATAAATTCTCCAGAACCACTTTTGAAGAATTTATGATTGCTATGGAAGCGTTGGAAAAACAGGGGATGAAAAAACTAATATTGGATATACGTGGCAATGGTGGAGGTATTGTGGATGAAGCGGTGAATATGGCAGACGAATTCCTCGGAAATGATGATCTGATTGTTTACACAGAAGGAAGAAAGAGTCCGCGTAAAGAATATCATGCACAAAGACCCGGAAGTTTTGAATCAGGTAAACTCATCCTTCTCGTCGATGAAGGCACGGCATCAGCCAGTGAAATTCTTTCAGGTGCGTTACAGGACTGGGATCGGGCTACCATTGTCGGCCGGCGTACTTTTGGTAAAGGTCTCGTGCAGGAGCCCTTTGAATTGAATGATGGGAGTGAATTAAGACTGACGATTGCACGTTATTATACACCCCTGGGGCGAAGCATTCAGAAGCCTTATAATAAAGGACGCGAAGCATATAATGAAGAAGTATATGATCGTTTCCATAATGGAGAAATGCTTCATGGAGATACCACAAGTGTGCACGCCGGACCGGTTTATCGAACACCTGCAGGCAGACAGGTTTATGGAGGCGGAGGTATCACACCCGATGTATTTGTTGCAGTCGATACGACCCAGATCGCCCGAAGTGTAAGTGCCCTTTACATCAGTGGGTCACTCAATAATTTCATTTATGAATATTATATGCATCATCAGACCGAATTAAAAAACTTCCAGTCTCCCGGTGATTTTTATGCAGGATTCAAAAACGATGAAGAAGTTTGGAATGACCTGGTGAAGTATGCCAGGAAGGATTCCATTTTTTTGTCAGGCATCTCCGACCAGGACCGCGGTCAGGTTGAAAT
>DASSGT010000273.1:0-4478 GCA_035693345.1 Puia sp.
TCCACCATATTCTTACTGCACCCCAGGGTTATAATATTCACTTTATCCCGCTGGATTGTTTTCGTTTTCATTCGGCTGCAATTTAAGCCATTATGCCGATGCGCACGGGGAATCGTTAACCGTTGACCATTGACCGTTGACCTTTAATCCTAAAAAGTTAACTTCGATTTATATGAGCAGGGCAAAAAAAGGGGTGGAAATGTTCCAACAGTTTTTTAACAGTGAGAAGGCCGGAGGGCTCATCCTCATTGCTTGTACCATTATTTCGTTATTGGTTGCCAATTCATCTCATGGTGAAGATTTCGTCCATTTCTGGCATACAGACCTGTCCCTGCACGCCGGAAGTATTACGATACCATTCAGCTTGGAAGAATGGATAAACGACGGCCTGATGACTATCTTTTTTTTGATGGTCGGACTTGAAATCGAAAGGGAATTGTATATCGGCGAATTATCGTCATTTAAAAATGCCATTCTGCCTGCAATGGCGGCTATAGGGGGCATGGCTATCCCGGCGCTCATTCATTATTTATTCTGTTATGGGAAACCGGAAGCGGCGGGAAATGGAATCCCAACGGCCACGGATATCGCCTTCTCGCTTGGCGTTTTGTCGCTAATTGGCAAACGTATTCCATTGTCTCTGAAGATATTCCTAACGGCACTTGCAATTATTGATGATCTGGGTGCCATCATCATTATTGGCATATTTTATACACAGACTTTTTCATTTTTATATCTGGGATTTGCCCTCCTTGTGTTTGCTGTTCTTCTGATATTTAATAAATTAAAATTCTTATCCCTGTGGGCATATCTGCCCGCAGGAATTTTGCTTTGGTATTTTTTGTACAGATCAGGAGTCCATCCAACACTGAGCGGTGTTTCACTTGCTTTTGCAATTCCTTTCAGTAAAAACAACGAAAATCAGCCTTCTTATAAATTGCAACATGCGCTACACAACCCGGTGAATTTTATTATTATTCCCTTGTTTGCTTTGGCCAACACTGCCATTCATCTTGACAGCACCTGGAAATCTGAATTATTAAGTGCGAACAGTTTGGGTATTGAACTGGGATTGTTATTGGGTAAACCGATCGGAATCGTGGGGTTCACATTACTTGGGATTTTACTGGGAATCGCTAAACTTCCCGGAGAGATTAACATACGAAAATTAGTGGGCCTGGGCATGCTGGCGGGTATCGGCTTTACGATGTCTATTTTTATCAGTACCCTGGCTTTTTCTGATAACCCGGATCTGATTCAAAGCTCAAAAGTTGCTGTCCTGGTTGCTTCTCTGATAGCAGCCGTCCTGGGATGGGTTATTTTAAAATCAGGTGACAAAAAAATGAATGAAGCTAAATATTAAATACCCCGCTTTAAGCTTTACGCCCTAAGCATTTAGCCTAAATAGACTATCGACAAATTCGTGACTGTCGAACAATAGCAGGTCGTCGATTTTCTCTCCAGCCCCAATATATTTTACCGGTATTTTGAATTGATTGGCGATCGCAAGTACAACACCTCCTTTCGCCGTTCCATCGAGTTTTGTGACGGCAATTGCAGATACATCGGTGGTAGCTGTAAAATGCCTTGCCTGTTCAAGCGCATTCTGACCGGTACTGCCATCTAATACTAGTAACACCTCGTGTGGAGCTTCCGGAATCAGTTTTTTCATTACTCTTTTGATCTTGCCAAGTTCTTCCATCAAATGAGATTTATTATGTAATCGGCCTGCCGTATCAATGATGATTACATCAGTTCCTCTCGATAATCCGCTTTGCACCGTATCGAAAGCGACAGAAGCAGGGTCAGCTCCCATACCTTGCTTTACAATCGGTACGTTAGCTCTTTCACTCCATATATTTAACTGGTCAGTAGCGGCCGCCCGGAAAGTGTCCGCCGCGCCGAGTAAAACACTGTATCCGGCTTTTTTAAAATTATGGGCCAGTTTACCAATCGTTGTTGTTTTGCCCGCCCCGTTCACTCCCACTACGAGAATTACATAAGGCCTTTTTTCAGGTACCTCAAAATTTCTGTTGTTTTCAGCACCGCTTTCAAGAAGCAGTTGCTCAATTTCATCTCGAAGTATAGCATTCAGCTCACTTGTATTCAAATACTTATCCCTGGCAACTCTCTTCTCAATCCGGTCTATGATCTGAATAGTAGTATCAACGCCCACATCAGCGCTTACAAGTGCCTCTTCCAGACTATCCAATACTTCTTCGTCAACAGTCGTTTTACCGGCAATCGCTTTTCCGACCCGCGAAAAGAAACTGTCTTTCGTCTTTTGCAAACCCTCATCCAGCGTTTGCTTCTCTTTTTTTCCGAAAAGTTTGTCAAAAAATCCCATCTCGGTTTTTTAATCTGTTACTAAAGAAAAAAGCCGCTCCGGTCGGGAACAGCTTGGATAATTATTTTGGGGCAGTATTATTTCTGGGACAGAAAAGATTTGATATTATCCTTATGTATGATCGCCTCCTTGAAAGTATAAGCTCCCGTCTTCGGACTGCGAACGGCCTTGATCACTTTTGTCCAGTTTTTTGCTTCGGCTGCTGCACGTGCATCTTTTGTCTTGATCGCGGTCTTTGCTGCTTTTGCCATGATTATTTAATTTCTTTATGAACAGTTACTTTTTTTAATATCGGATTGAATTTCTTCAATTCCAGTCTTTCCGGTGTATTTTTCTTATTCTTAACGGTAATATACCGGCTGGTACCCGGTTTCCCACTGGTTTTGTGCTCTGTGCATTCCAGAATCACCTGTACCCTGCTTCCTTTCTTTGCCATTTTCTTGAATTTATAATTTTAAGCTTCGTCCTTAGATCTTTTCTCCCGATTTCCGCAATTGCTTTACAACAGCATACAGACCATTTTTGTTGATTGTACGAATGCCTTCAGTAGAGAGCTTCAGTGTAATCCATTTATTTTCCTCTGCAAGAAAAAAACGCTTCTGCTGCAAATTGGGTAAAAAACGACGCTTCGTCTTGATATTTGAATGGGAAACACTGTTTCCGGTGATCGGCCGCTTGCCCGTTAACACACATACTTTGGACATACTATCGGAATTTTGGACGGCAAAGGTCGGGATAATTCTCAGATTTTCAAAGAAAACCTTTAGAATTTGAAAATTTAGGGATTGGAAATCATCTCAGTGTATGCAAAATGCATTACTTCCCAACCAGGAGGATATATCATTAATGATTATCCTTTCATTTTTGTTCACGAATCTCGAAATTCCTGAATTTTTTAAGATCTGCTTAATAATTAATTAATTTTCCAAACCTTTCCCTTTCAATACTTTGCAACAAAGGGCCAATCATGTCAGAAATGAAAAGACGAACCATTCCAAGGGATATCAGCTGGCTGGCATTTAATGGACGAGTGCTTCAGGAAGCAGCCGACCCTTCTGTTCCGCTCCGGGAAAGGGTGAAGTTTCTTGGAATATTCTCCAATAATCTGGACGAGTTCTTTCGGGTTCGGGTTGCAGCGCTTAATCGCATGAAGGAATTCAGCGGCAAGGGCAAATTGAACATGCACATGGAAACAGCGCCCGACAAAATCCTTCTGGAGATTCAGTCCATCGTCCTGCAACAACAGGAAAGATTCGATGAGATCTGGCGAAATATTTATACAGAAATGAAAAATGAAAAGATTTTTCTCATTACTGAGAGGGATCTGAATAAGGATCAGCAGAAATTCGTCCAAAACTATTTTGAAGAAGAAGCCAGGGCGAACATAATACCTCTGATGATTCAAAGCATTCCCCAGTTTCCTTATCTGAGGGAGAAATCGTTATACCTCGGCGTTGTTCTTTCCAGAAAAACAATCGATAAGGAAGAAAAAAAGTTTGCCGTAATTGAAATTCCCAGCCGGGTGCTGGGTCGCTTTGTCATTCTCCCCTCTCCTTCTCCCGACGAGCATCACATTATTTTACTGGAAGACATCATCCGGTATAACCTGAAGAACATATTCAGCTATTTCGGATACGAAAGATACCGTTCATGGGTTTTCAAAGTTACCAAGGATGCCGAAATCGATATAGACAATGATCTGTCAACATCACTGATGGAAAAAATTGAGAAGGGGCTTAAAAATCGTCGTAAGGGAAAATTCGTCCGTTTTATTTATGATAAGGAAATGGACATAGATCTCCTTGATTTTCTCATCAGGGGATTAACACTGGCAAAGAAGGGAACCATTATTCCAGGAGGCAGAATTCATAATTTCAGGCATTTTATGGACTTCCCGGATGTCTTTACCAGGAAGGGTCAGCGTAAGAAACCATTTCCTCATCCACTCGTCGGACGCTCTCCGCGTATCACAGATATCGTGATGGAGCAGGATGTCATGTTACATTTTCCATATCATTCCTTCAATACTGTAATCGACATGTTGCGGGAAGCAGCGATCGACCCGGAGGTAACCGCCATTAAAGTGACATGTTATCGGCTGGCCTCCAACTCAAAAGTGATCAATGCTCTG
>DASSGT010000274.1:0-4598 GCA_035693345.1 Puia sp.
CTTCCGGATCCAGCGAGCCGTCTTCGTTGGCACCTCCGCCTTTGGCAACGACACCCATAGTCACCTGGGTCATCTGTCCGATTTTTTCATCCAGCGTCATATCGCTGATCAGCTTATCAACCTTTTTATTGATGTCCTGCGTTTGTGCATGCAGGTTAGTATGGAAACAAAGGAGGAGGAGGGCAGCTGGCAATCGTTTGAATAACATGGTCAGTTGTTTTAGTCAGGGACACTAAGATAACAGGATTCATCAGAATCCGGATCAGATTTATAATTAATCCGGATCAGATTTATTCATTTCCGACCAGGCGGGCGTGCAGGTTTTTCAGTGTCGCAGCGGGGTCGGAGCTCAGACCCGGATGTACTTTGGAACATTGCAACACGGTACTACGGGTGGCTGTTAGCCATCGAAACCGGGATCCGATATCCAGTCTTCCAATGGGGCCGGCGTGCGGACCACCTTTACAGATTTCACAGAAGGCGGCCAGGTGTTTTTTTATTTCTGCCATTTCCAGACCCGGTGAAAGAGCACGCAACCGCTTTTCATCCAAATTGAAAGATGCATCCAGATAAGCAAGAGACTGGCAATAGATGATCACACCCACATTCATGAATTCTTCCCTTTCCACTTTGGGAACAACCCGTATCACTGCATATTCAAACGAGTGCTGCTCTGGCATTTTGTGCTTCTTTTATAAAAATTTCTGATGCCCCCAGACGTATTTGCAGGAAACGCCAATACATATCTCTGACCTCATGCGGCGGCGGTCCCTCTTTATCAATCCATTCATCCGGTATAAGATCCACAATCATTTTCAGTTTTTTAGAAGTCAGGTTGGACCGGAATAATTCATCCGTTTCTTCAAGCAGATCTGCATACGGGAGCAACACATGATTTTTTACCTGCGAAAAAGGACTCTCTGCTTTTTTTTCCCAGTTCTCCGGTGAATAATGAAAATACAATGATGCTCCATGGTCTATCAGCCAGAGTTCTGTATTCCAAACCAGCATATTGGTATTATTGGAAGTCCGGTCAACATTGGTGAGAAAACAATCGAGCCAGACAATCTCTGAAGCCAGCTGCAGATTGACGGGCGTTACAATCGGATCAAAACTGATGGCGCCGGAAAGATAATGCAGACCGAGATTCATGCCGACGCTTGCCTTGAGCAGGTCCTGAATTTCTTCATCAGGCTCTGTTCGTCCGAAGGCTGAATCGAGCTGTGCGAAAACGATTTCAGGAACATTTAATCCGAGTGCCCGGGCGATTTCCCCGCCGATCAATTCGGCTATCAGCGATTTGCTGCCCTGACCGGCACCCCGAAATTTAATGACATATAAAAAGCCATCATCCGCTTCTGCGATGGCAGGCAGCGATCCGCCTTCCCGAAGGGGTGTGATATATCTAATTACCTGTACTTGCCGGATTTCCGGATGAAAGGCGGACAATAGTTGAATTATTTGATCAAAGCTAGTTGTTAAAGGGCAAATCCCGGAACGCGATGCGAGCTATATTCAACGCAAAGATAATATTGAAATAAATCCAATGCTACCGGGGAGCCGAGCATCATTTCAAAAAATATTAACTTAGCCGCCGTGAAAAAGATACTCGCCGTCATTGCTGTTCCGCTGCTGCTATTACTTCTTTTCAGCAGCTACACCTATATAAAAAATTACCGTAGAAAGGCGGAAGCCACCCGCCTGTACAGGGAAGGTTTGAAGCCCATAATGGATAAGAACAACCAGTTCAATCCGAAGGCGGAATTAATTTTTTATGATTCACTGGCGAAGCAGCCCATGCCCCAGGAACAACTGTTTGTAATTTTTGCCTACCGGGCATTTGCATTACTGAAACTGGGAAAAGAAAAGGAAGCTGCCGAGATTTTGGAAAGTTTATATAGGGTAAGAGTTAACAATGAAGATCAGTTATCCAAATTGATTGAAGAAAATCTGGCATTGTCTTACCTGCGTCTCGGAGAGAGAAACAACTGCGTTCACAACCACTCTGCTGAATCCTGCATTTTTCCGATTCGGGGATCCGGGATATATGTAGATCCATATGCCACGCAAAAAGCGATTCAGTTATATGAAAATATTTTACAAAAGGATTCCGGCGACCTGTCATCGCGGTGGCTGTTGAATATCGCCTACATGACCATCGGGACATATCCGTCGCAGGTTCCCGTAAAATGGCTGATACCGGATATGGACAAGGATAGTTCCCTGTATAAACTGAAAGCATTCAGGAATATGGCGGGCGATTTAAATATTGCCGGTCCCATGCAAATGTCCGGTGGTACTATTGTGGATGATTTTAACAATGATGGTTACCTGGATATCGTCACCTCTTCCACATCGCTGGAGGAACCCATGCATTTTTATAAAAACAATGCGGACGGAACATTTACGGATGCTTCACAAAGTTCCGGTATCGGTCTGATCAAGGGCGGACTGAATCTGATTCAGGCAGACTATAACAATGATGGTTATGTTGATATTTTTGTTTTAAGAGGAGCCTGGTATGGTGAATATGGCAAACAGCCGAATACATTACTAAGAAATAATGGTGACGGAACTTTTACAGATGTTACGATTGAGAGCGGACTACTTTCCTTTCATCCGACGCAGACAGGCACCTGGGCGGATTTTAATAATGATGGATGGCTGGACCTTTATATCGGCAATGAAACTATGACCTCCGATCATCCGCACCCCGCAGAATTGTATATTAATAACCAGGATGGAACATTTACAAATGTTGCTTCGGAATCCGGAACTGCGGTCACTCATTTTATGAAGGGTGTGGTAAGTGCCGATTATAATAATGACGGGTGGCCTGATATTTTTGTTTCCTGTTTTGATGGGAAAAGGGTCCTGTTGAAAAATAAAAGAATCAAGGGTAAAGTCCCACAATTCGAAGATGTTACGAAGGAAGCAGGTCTTGATAAAGACAGCACTTCAACTTTTCCAACCTGGTTCTGGGATTATGATAACGATGGATGGCCCGACATTTTTGAATGCGGATATGAGTATGGAAAAAATCTGGCCAGCACACTGGCGGCGGAAGCGTTGAACCGCCCAATGAAAAATCCAAGTAAAATGTATCTGTACCACAATAATCATGACGGCACATTTACCAATGTGGCAAAACAGACCGGCTTGGAAAGACCCGTATTTGCCATGGGTTCAAATTTTGGTGATGTGGACAATGACGGATGGCTGGATATGTACCTGGGCACAGGTAATCCCGATTTTAAATCACTTATTCCGAACAGGATGTTCAAAAATATTTCGGGACAGCAATTTGCAGAGGTGACAGGGTCTGCCAGGGTGGGCAATTTGCAAAAAGGGCATGGTGTTGCCTTTGCGGATATCAATAATGACGGCAATCAGGATATTTATATCAATGTGGGTGGCGCATACCTGGGGGATGCCTATTATAATTCGTTTTATGTAAACCCCGGACAAAATAATAATCGCTGGATCAGTATTTTACTCGAAGGAGACAAGAGTAACCGTTCCGCCATCGGTGCGCACATCTCTGTTGCATTTAACGACAGCGGCACAAAAAGAACAGTGTATATGGATGTGAACTCCGGTGGGAGCTTTGGAGCCAGTCCGCTTAGAAAAGAAATCGGCATCGGACAAGCCACGGTCATTGATGAATTAATCATTCGATGGCCGGCGACGGGAACGATTCAGAAGTTTAAAAATATTACACCCAACCAGTTTATCAGGATCAAAGAAGGGGTGAATCAGATTGAGAAAATGAATCTGAAGACTCTCGAATTTAAAGAGGGGAAGAGCGACATGAAAATGATGGACATGCCGGACATGAAATGAGTATATAATTTCTCTTTTGTGAAATATTACTGGAAGATTATTTCTATAGCGGTTTATGCCTGTTGCATCATTTCAGCCGGACACACCCAAGTCCGGCATTCTGATGAAAATCTTCCTAAAGATAATTTGTCAGCGTCCTTTCACGCCGGTCGGAGAGAGGCACTTCGGAAACTGATGCCTCCCAATTCGATAGTGGCGATTTTCGCATATCCTACAAGAACATTTTCCAATGATGTCGATTATGTATATCATCCAAATCCCGACATGTATTATTTTTCCGGATATAAAGAGCCGGAATCTCTGCTTCTGATTTTCAAGGAAATGCAGACAGACAGTGCAGGTAGCTTTAATGAATTGTTTTTTGTCAGGCGCCGGGATTCTCTCAGGGAACAATTTACGGGCAGGCGTCTCGGAATAGAAGGCGTAAAAACCTTACTTGGATTCAGACGGGTGTATAACAGCGACGATTTTGGAGATTTTTCAATCGACCTAAAAAAGTTTAATGTCATTTTTGATGTTTTACCTGATACTGCCGGCGAATTGCGAAATCTTGTAAATGAATTCATATTGAAATCTTCCATCAGACCGACTGATAAAACATTGTACGAAGAATACAGGATTATTTACAATTATATTACTGAGAAAAATTTAAAAACATTTCTGGATAACAGAAAAAATTTGTTTAATTCCGTTCCATATAAAAATGATCCGCTCATACAGCGATTAATTGCGAGACCCGATTCCACGGGTCTGGC
>DASSGT010000275.1:0-3214 GCA_035693345.1 Puia sp.
GGTATTTCTCTGACCCTCGTCTGGGAGAATTACCCGGTGATCCGCATGTTTTTAGCCATCCTGATAGTGAGTTATCTGATCTGGTGGTTACTCATAAAATGCTATCGTTCCATAGCGCGGTCTTCAGATCAAAGCAACAAAAAAAGGAAGTGGATATGGGTGACAGTTTCTTTTCTATTATTCGGCCTGGGAATTTTTGGAAATATTGGTCAGTATAACTTAAGATGGAGCGAAGCATTCAGTCTGGGTAACGATTACCGGGCCAATCTTGCACTCAATCCGTATCAGTCATTTTTCAGCAGCCTGAAATTCAGGAACTCGATGTTTAACCCGGACCTGGTGAGAAAAGCATATCCTGTGCTCAAACCATATTTTGGATTCACGGGTGATTCTCTGAATTTGAATTATGATCGTACTATAACACACCCGCCTGTTAACAATCAACCGAATGTCGTTGTAGTGATCTGCGAGTCATTCAGTGCCTATAAAAGTTCGATGTGGGGAAATCCACTGAATACAACACCATTTTTTAAAAGTATGTGCGATCAGGGTATTTTCTTTGATCAATGTTTTACACCTTCTTATGGAACTGCCCGTGGGGTTTGGGCGGTACTCACCGGGATCCCTGATGTCGGTCAGGCCAACAGCACCACCAGCCGCAATCCCGGAGCAGTAAACCAGCATACAATCATCAACGATTTCAAAGGATATGATAAATATTATTTTATCGGGGGCAGTGCCAGCTGGGCAAATATCCGCGGACTACTGAATAATAATATTGATGGATTGCATCTGTATGAGCAGGAAAATTATAAGGCTTCGAAACTCGATGTTTGGGGAATCAGTGATAAAAATCTGTTCCTTGAGGCTAACCAGATATTGAAAAAACAACAGCCTCCGTTCTTTGCGGTCATTCAGACAGCAGATAATCACAGGCCCTATACGATCCCTGCAGAAGACCTGGAAGAATTTCATAAACTGCAAATGCCGGCCGATTCATTAAAAGCATTCGGATTTGAATCCAACGACGAAATGAACGCATTCCGTTACACAGATTTCTGTTTCCGGAAATTCATGGAGGCTGCGGGAAAAGAGAATTATTTTACGAATACCATATTTGTTTTTGTCGGGGACCATGGGATCGCCGGGGATGCGGGTAATATGTTTCCACGGGCATGGACAAACGAAAGACTCGACAATATGCATGTTCCGATGCTTTTTTATTCACCATCCCTCATAAAACCCAGACGGATACATGAATTCGTTTCACAGGTGGATCTGTTGCCCACGGCTGCCGGACTGGCAGGAATCAGCTACCGGAATACAACGCTGGGACGCGATCTCCTGGATTCTACTTTAATACCGGCAAAAGCATTTTCATTTTTATATGATCCGGATCAGGGATATATCGATTTGCTGATGGGTTCATTTCTTTACCGCGCCAATTTAAATACCGGAAAGGAAGATATGTATTCGGTAACAGGAAATGACCCGGTGAACAAAGCAAATGTTCCGGACACTACCCGAAAAATGTCTGTGCTTACCAAAGCATATTACGAGACGGCGAAATATATGTTGCTGAATAATAAAAAGAAGCCATAATCGGTACAAGCCGTCTGTTTTATAATAGCTTAAAGTATCTTCATCCGATAAATAATTAACCGGATGAAAATTGCGAGGCATTTTGTGTTATATGCAACGTTGATTGTCGTTTTCGGTGGATTGATTTTTTATCTCCTGCATACCGGAAAATCACTTGGGCATGCTGTTTCTCCGGTTGTTGAAACGTCAAAGAGCACACCGGATGCCGGAGGATTTTTCTCCGGATTATTTAAGGGGAATCTTCAGGAAGCTTTACCCCGTCTTTTACTGCAAATCATTATCATCATTGTACTGACACAATTATTAGGTTGGGTTTTTAAAAAAATCGGACAACCGGCAGTGATCGGTGAGACCGTCGCAGGAATTATCCTGGGTCCTTCTTTACTTGGCTTATTATTTCCGGACATATTCCATTTTATCTTTCCGGTTGAGTCATTGCCAAACCTGCGTTTTCTCAGTCAGATCGGTCTCATTCTGTTTATGTTCATTATCGGTATGGAACTGGACACCCGGATGCTGCGAAAACAGGCTTTTGAAGCGCTGATCATCAGTCATGCAAGTATTCTGATTCCTTTTACACTGGGTGTATTTTTATCATATTATTTGTATCAGACTTATGGTCAGACGGATTTTATTTCCTTCGCCTTATTTATGGGTATCGCAATGAGCATTACTGCTTTTCCTGTATTGGCGAGAATAATCCGTGACCGGAAATTAACGGATACTAAACTGGGCAACCTGGCCATTAGTTGCGCGGCCTCCGACGACGTGACCGCCTGGTGCATCCTGGCCATTCTCATCGCCCTGATACGTTCGGGGTCGGGAATGAACGGATTTATTGTTGTGGCCATGGTATTGTTATATGTATTTATCATGCTGTTCCCGGTGAGAAAAATCCTCGATAATATTCATTCTGCTTATGAAAAAGGGAAAATTGCTTATAATGGGCTGATGGCTGTCATGTATTCATTGATGTTGTTATCCGCCTGGTGTACAGAAGTAATTGGCATACATGCATTGTTTGGGGCTTTCCTGGCGGGCATCGTTATTCCGAAAAAAGATGGCTTGCAAAGAAAAATAATTGACAGGATCAGCGACGTGAGTATGGTGATGCTGCTTCCGTTATTTTTTGTCTATACCGGGTTAAGAACCAACGCGGGTATTCTGAACAGCTCCGGTTTGTGGATCAGCTTCCTGCTCATACTGATTTGCGCAGTTGCGGGGAAATTCGGGGGCAGTACACTGATAGCAAAAGTGCTGGGCCAGAATTGGAAAGATAGTTTATCCATTGGAGCACTCATGAATACCCGGGGTCTCATGGAATTAATCGTATTGAATATTGGATATGACATGCATATCATCAGTGCAGATATATTTTCGATGATGGTTTTGATGGCACTACTGACGACGATGATGACGAATCCCGTGCTGAACTGGATTGAAAGAAGAAAAATCAAATCACAGGTTCAGGTATCAGGTTAAGTTGAAATTTCATGAAGACTTCTGCGCCCGAGAATATTCTGCCACTGGTAACAATGGACAGAGCTGACGTTTGATATTTTATTTCAAGTTGAATCAGGGGATTCATTCGCGGATCTATCATCCGAAGAAA
>DASSGT010000276.1:0-5718 GCA_035693345.1 Puia sp.
TATTCCTTAGTATTAAAATAAACTGTATCCTC
Organism: Puia sp.; assembly: GCA_035693345.1. GTDB lineage: Bacteria > Bacteroidota > Bacteroidia > Chitinophagales > Chitinophagaceae > Puia. The sequence goes on from DASSGT010000276.1 coordinate 33, forward strand.
CGCCCTTTGCTTTGGATACAGCTATTCGCTTGCAATGATTATAATACCATTGCCAAAAAGCCGACAATGATTGCAAACAGGGCTGCTCCTTCCACAAGGGCAGCTGTCAGAATCATGTTAGCCCTAATGTCGTTCGCAACTTCCGGTTGGCGGGCGATGGCTTCAACAGCCCCCTTACCAATCTGGCCAATGCCAATACCTGCTCCGACTGCAGCAAGTCCGGCGCCCACTGCACCACCTGCATTAGCAAGCGGAGAGCTGAGCATGATAGTCAATAAATCCATAATCAAGGCTTTATATTAAGTGAAAAAAAACTTACGCGAGCATGGAATCCTCATGCTTTTGATCATGATGATGATGTTTGCCTTCTAATGCCTGACCTATAAATACTGCAGTCAGCATAGTAAATATGAAGGCTTGTAAAAACGCCACCAGCACTTCGATAAAATAAATAAATATTGTAAAGGCAATGGAAAACGGTGCAGTTCCCCATCCCGCAAATTTATTCATGTTCCCAAAAATAAAAATCAGCGAAATCAAACAGATGATAATGATATGACCCGCCACCATGTTTGCAAACAAACGTATGATAAGAGCAAAGGGCTTAATAAACACACTGATAAATTCGACCGGCACCAGGATAAATTTAACACCCAGCGGTACATCTGGCGGATTGAAAATATGGCCCCAGTAATGCTTATCCGAACTGAAAAGAATAACCACAAAGGATATAATTCCAAGCACAGCCGTAAAAGCGATATTACCGCTCACATTGGCTGAGCCGGGGATTAATCCAATAATATTATTTATTAAAATGAAGAAGAATATGGTCAAAAGGAAAGGAAGATATTTATCAGCACTCGGACCCAGATTTGGTTTTCCCACTTCATCCCGTACAAATGTAATAACCGGTTCGAGAAGGCTTTGAGAACCTTTTGGTGCTGACGTAACCCCCTGACCGAATTTATATTTTTTTGCAATGACCAGCATTACCCACGTGAACAGGGCCAGACTGATTAACATCTGCACCACATTGCGTGTCAGGGAAATATCATAAATCCTGATGGTTGGATCTATGACACCTTTGTCGTCTACAGCCACAATATCCTGTGCGCTGTATTTTGTAGGATCGAGTTTTAATTCTTCGATCTTTTCATCCGTAAGCATCATGTAATTGTCATAATTCTCTTCTCCGTGATGAAACCTGGACGACATAAAGGCAGCCAATCCCCTTTGTTTCGAATAAAGAATTACGGGAAGAGGAATCGATACCGGATGTTTTGAGCCGTCATCGTGCACGATATCGATGATATGAAAATCATGATTATTCAGTACGTGACCGAAAATGATTTCTTTGGCATTAAAGCTGTTTTTAACCTCTTTATGAGCACTGTCTTCCTGTGCCAGTGCCGGGTTAAAAAAAGACACTACAAAAACGCTGAAACCCGCTACCAATAAAGATTTGACCCGTCTTGCCAACATGCGGTATCTAATTTTGCCGCAAAGATATGGGAGTGGGGTCGAATTTCAAGTCATTTTTTAAGCTGAAAGCTTAAAGGTAAAAGCTTAATACGGTAGCTTTTTTAAGGTTTTAAAAATTAGCATCCGGGCGTCACTTTTTATGTAAATATGACAAATTTATTCCGGCATTTAGGCTTGGATTTCAGGCTTATGAAGCATTGAGCTTTTCAAACTGCATCTGATGCAATTTGAAGTAAAAGCCTTCCTTTTCAATCAGCTCTTCATGGGTACCCATTTCCAGGATCTCGCCTTTATCCAGTACAATGATTTTATTTGCCTTCCGGATGGTGGACAAGCGATGAGCGATAACGATCGAAGTTCGGCCCGCAATCAGTTTTCCGATGGCTTCCTGTATCAGCCTTTCCGATTCGGTGTCTACGGAAGAAGTAGCTTCATCCAGGATCAGAATGGACGGGTTAAACAACAGAGCCCGTATGAAGGACAGTAGCTGCCGTTGACCCAGGGAAAGAGTATTACCCCGCTCCATCACGTCATAATCATAACCACCCGGAAGGCGCATGATAAAATCATGCATACCAATTAGTTTAGCAGCGTTAACCACTCTTTCAAATGGAATCTCTTTATTCCGCAGAGTGATATTATCCAGTACAGATCCCGAAAAAAGGAATACATCTTGTAACACCACTCCTATGTTTGATCTTAAGAAATCCAGTTTATAGGATTCAATGGCATGATCATCTATCAGGATTCTGCCCTTTTGAATGGCATATAACCGGTTGAGTATACTGATGATGGATGTTTTTCCACTGCCAGTATGGCCAACAATTGCCAGCGTCTCCCCCGGTTCAATACCAAATGAAATATTTTTCAGTACCCAACGCTCATCTATGTAAGCAAAATAAACATGGTCGAACACAACCTTTCCCCTCAGTTTCACCGGTGCATATAGGCCGTCATCCGGCATCATATCCGAGTTATCCAAAACTCTGAAAACCCGTTCGCTTGCCACCATACCCATCTGCAGGGTGTTGAATTTATCGGCGATCAGCCTCAATGGCCTGAATAACAAATTCAGGTATAAAAAGAATGCGATGATTTCACCAGTCAGGGAAGCTGCCTGTTTTTCTGACAGGTGAAGTACTTCACTTGCACCCCACCATACAAGCAGTCCGGTGGAGAATGCCAGGACTATTTCTACGATGGGAAAAAAAACAGAATAAGCAAAAATCGCTTTGATATTGGCATTCCGGTGTTCCCTGTTAATTTTTCTGAAACTGTTATATTCTCTTTTTTCCGCAGCAAAAGCCTGAACAATCTGCATTCCAGTAATATGTTCCTGAACAAATGCATTCAGGGCAGCAACTGCATTACGGACACGTATAAACGATTTATTCACCGTTTCCTTAAAAAAATATGTAGCCACAATCAGAATGGGAAAGGGGATCAGACAGATCAGCGTCAACTGCCAGTTAGACAAAAACATGAAAAGCAAAATGGAAATAATGGACAACAGATCGGAAACGATCGGTATCAATCCTTCTGAAAATATGTCGTTGATGGCTTCAATATCGTTGATCGTACGTGTGGTAAGGGTGCCGATGGGCGTCTTGTCATATTGTGAAAGATTCAATCTTAATACCCTTTTGTAAACGGCGATCCGAAGATCCTTTACAACTGTCTGGCCCAGCCAGGCAGTAATAAATGAAAAATAAAACCTTAACAGGGTCTCAATTAAAAGGATTCCGATTTGCAAAATGGTAACATAGGTGATAAGCTGTATCATCCTTTCACGAACCGTAAGGTCGGCAGTAATCCCGCCGTGTATATACGTGTTTACCGTATATTGAATCAGAAAGGGCCGTAGCGGTGAGATCACTGCCAGCAGAATAGATAAAGTAATCGACCCGTAAAACCATTTTTTATAGGGCCTCGTATATTGCAACACTCGTCGCAGCTGGCTAAAATCAAAAATTTTTTTCCTTGAAATGGATAAGGGCATCGAAGAAAAAGTAAAAATTAGAAACTCATAAAGTAAAAATCAACTACATGTCAAAGGTAAGTTGTCTTTACTCTTCTTCTCCCATCGCGTTTCGATAAGCTTTTATAAAAATAACACCGAGATTCTTATAAGGGGGGATATAGTCATCAAAACGCTCACGGGCAATGGGATCTTTTTTAAACCGTTCTGTCAATCCTTTCCAGATGGGTAACCAATCGACATTATTTCCATCTAGGAGATCCGCATTGATCGCCTGTAAAATCGGTTCATTCACTGATTTGGTGCCAACCTGTTTGGAAGAAATAATATGGGCATCCGGACTAATACTCAACACTTCGCTCAGATTATTATATCCGCCACAGGAACCCAGAATCACAATTTTTGCGGATGGCTGGAGTTGTTTCAAAGTATAGCGCACATGATAACTGTGTCCCCGGTGAATGTAGATAGACGGTTGTAATTTATTATCGTATAAATAGTCATCCAAATGATGCTGGGCCTTATCATCCGGATCATCTTCACCAAATAAAGGGCGATTAGCGAATATCCATACCGGTTTCCCCTTAAGTGACTGAATCGTGATCCATTCTTTGGTTGGATTCATTGTAACTTTCCACTCCGCCTTATTTAAAAAAAGCCGAAGGAAATCCTGATAGGAATTCTGCCCGTCTTTGTCTTCATCCCCGTAGAAAAAAACCTGTTGTATGACACGTCCACTATCGTCTTTCAGGGAATCATAATTCACTGTATATACGGGTGGAATACCAAGTTTTGCGGATAAATCCAGAGCCTGTGACTGGGTCGTATCTGCCGATTCAAAAAGTGCCTCCAATAAATGATAGATCACGGTACCGCGCTTGTCGCTGTTGAGCAGGTTTCTTTTATAATTCCATTTCACTTCGTTTAAAACAAATGATGCCAGTTGGGGATTTTTATCAAAGATGCTGCTGTAGGAATCGGCTACATCCACTGCATCTTCCTCATTTGCCCTTTCCAACCCAATGATAAATGCTTTCATAATTGTGGCTGCATTATCCTTATCCATGGTGCTCAGGAAATAATCCAGTTTATTATAAGCAGCAGCCATTTTGATGAACTTTCTAAAATAATCACCATGCATTTCTATAATCAGGCTATCTCCGCGCGGAGCAGACATTTTTTGAAATATACGATCATAAACGCCCAGGTAACTTGACGTATATATTTCATCCTCACTGAGAACGACGAGATAATACAGTTCCGCCGGAGTCAGGGGATCCAGTATTTTAAAACGGATGGATGCCGGCTTATCATGCAGGGCATTGATTTCACGAACAAAAACATCCTTACCCTTATTCTGTAACATGATCGTAAGGGCTTCCATTTCAAGCGCCGTATCCTGCAAAGGCGGAAGCATTCTGGCCGCATAATCCATACGAGTTTGCACAAGCAATTTGTAATAAAGGACATTATTGTCTTTTACTTTATCAATTTCGCTGATCGTAATCCGATGATTGATCAGGTTATCGAGAAAAGGAAGGTATAATTGACCGCTTTTGCTGGATGCAATTTTACCAACCATCATAATCAATGAATCGTGACTGTTCCGGATCCGGTAGGAAAGGGCTGAGGTTCCTGAGGCATAGTCATAGAGCTTTCGGATATTTTTTTTGCCACCGATGATTACCAGGCTGTCAGCACAAGTTAGTGTGGGATTGGCGGTCAGTATAGTGAAGATTTCATCCGGATGCAGTTCACAGTATTTACGTATCAGAATCTCACGTGAGTTTTTTACGCCCGAATTCGGAACGGGTAATAAAAAACAGTCCACCAGTATCTTTCCTATACCATAACTGTTTTCGGCAGTCACCGTTTCAATACTCATATTTATCCGGTCATATTGCATCGCTTTTACAAAAGCGTCAAAAAGTGCCGGCGCCATGGAGGGAGGAAAATCTTTTTTCCTGTAATTATTGTTATAACCCCTGATCATGGTTTCCAGTGAGCGGAGGTTTTTAATCTTCATTTGAGCACTCAGGCTGGAATCCATTTCTATCTTTTCCTGGAGAAGGTCCACCTGGCGGATCATCACATCTGCAATCTCCAGGTTAACATTATCATCCTTGGAAACCTGAATCACTTCATCAGCCTTGCCATCAAGAGCCAGTAATCTTTTCTGTTCTTTATCAATATTGTCGTGCCATAATTTCCGGTCCTGTTGAACCT
>DASSGT010000277.1:0-2160 GCA_035693345.1 Puia sp.
AATCCAAAACGATAAAAAAAATCAGTTAATCATTAATCGTTAATAATTAATAATTAAAAGGAGGCTCGCGCCTCCTTTTAATTTCGCTCCCTTTCTCCAAGGGAAAACCAGTTTCCGGAGTCATCGACAAAGAGTGCTTCATAAGCATAAAACTCTTTAGTCGGCGGTTTTTTAAATTCGACGCCCTTTTCTTTTAATTCCAGATAGGTTGCCATCAAATCATCGCATTCAAATACACCAAATCCAAAAGTCCCCTTTTTTACAAGCTCCCTCATTTGCTTTGCTGCACCATCTTTGAACATCATTCCTTCTTCGATAGACATCAGGGAAATTTCAAGGTCGGGTTGTTGTGGAGGACAAACAGTGAGCCAGCGCATGCCCGGACCCATGGGAGCATCCGTATGGACTTTGAAACCGAGTGTATGAACGTAAAATTCAAAGGCACTATCCTGATTCAGGACAAATATAGTTGCGTGATTCATTCGCGTAATCATTGTTTTATTTTAAATGGTGGACAATGACGCAAAGATCTTCAATGGTTTTTTAAATGACTTCTCGAAAATTGCTATTTTTTGACCAGCCATTTTGTTCCGCAAAACAATGGGGGATAAAATATTCAGGATTTTTTTTGATATTTTCCTGCCTGATTCGGTGAGCCCGCTGAAATTCAGACGGTGTTCTCTTCTCTATTTTTCTGAAAAGTCCGCTAAACGAAGAAATACTTTCAAACCCAATATTGAAACAGGTATCCGATATATTAAATCCTTTCATCAAAAGTTCTTTGGCATTTTCAATTCTTACCCGTATCATATACTGATGCGGTGTATAGCCATATATGGATTTAAAAAGTCTGATGAAATGAAATTTCGAAAAATAACCTTCCCGGGCAATATTGTAAAGGTTGATGTTGGTATGATAGTTTCTGTCAATGAACAATTTTGCTTTTACAAGCCGGTGGTAGAGATAGAATCCGGGATATGTTTGTTTCAGTTTTGCCATTCCATGAATTGGTGGATTTTTCAAATTTACAAAAAGACTTTTATCAGGAATTCAGTTGGAATAGCATTTGATTCTCTGTTGTCTGAACGGCCACTGCTGGAAATAGCTTAATTTGTATGACTCACCGTTTTACAAAACTCTATGCAGATGAAAAATTACATAATAGCTGTATTCATTGTTACTTTTCTCTGCTTAGATCTCAGATCTTCCTTCGCCCAACCGGCAGATGACTCAAGGCCCAACATTTTGATGATTGTGGCAGATGATCTGGGTTATGCTGATCTGGGATGTTACGGCGGCGAAATAAAAACACCAAACATCGATGCACTGGCCGCAAATGGTATCCTGTTTACCCATTTTCATACTTCACCACTCTGTGCACCTACCCGAAGCATGCTGTTGTCGGGAAACGATAACCATATAGCAGGAATGGGTTCCATGTTTTCTGTAGAAGGCACAAACAGAGCGGGTAAGCCAGGCTATGAGCATCATCTGACGGACCGTATTGTCACTATTGCGCAGTTATTGAAGGACGGCGGATATCAGACATTCATGTCGGGCAAATGGCATCTTGGTTCTGCCAAAGATCAGATACCTTACTCTAAAGGATTTGAAAAAAGTTTTGCACTCATGAACGGTGCGGCAAATCATTTCAATAACCATCCGTTTTCTCCCAATGATACGTCTCAATACCGCCTCGACAGTAATATAGCGCAATATCCTGCCGGCAGTTTCTCAACCGATGTGTACACAGATAAAATGATAACATATATTGATCAGAGGCAAAAGGGGAAACCTTTTTTTGCATACCTGGCCTATACCGCGCCTCACTGGCCATTGCAGGTCCCTGAGAATTATATCGACCGGTATAAAGGACGATACGAAATGGGTTATGATTCTCTTCGTACACTCCGGTTTGCCACTCAGAAAGCGGCGGGTATTGTTCCGGAAAACGCAGTGCTGAGGGAACGAAATCCGGACATCCGCCCCTGGACCGGTCTCAGTCCGGAGGAGAAAAAATCTGAATCAAGGAAGATGGAGATTTATGCGGCCATGGTGGAAAATCTGGACGATCACATCGGGCAGCTGATTCAGTTTCTCAAAAAATCCGGACTGCTCGAAAATACTGTAATCGTTTTTATGTCGGACAATGGCGCAGCT
>DASSGT010000278.1:0-10171 GCA_035693345.1 Puia sp.
ACCGAAAAAGCCGGTATCAAAACGGATGTCTGGTGTACCGGGGTAAGTATTGTGGACATAAACCAGGATGGATATGACGATATTTATGTCTGTGTTTTTGGTAAGGATCTCCTGCATCGTTCTAAGAACCTTCTGTTTATAAATCAGCATGATCTGACATTCAAAGAAGAAGCGGAAGCATACGGACTGGCCGATACAGGATATTCAACACAGGCAGTATTTTTTGACTACGACAGGGATGGGGACCTGGATATGTATCTGACAAATTATCTGCTGACTGCAAACAACGCCAATAATATCATTCCCCGCGACAGGAGCGGGTTTTCACCGGCCAATGACAGACTCTACCGGAATGATGGTGACAGTGCTCATAAAGGACATCCTGTCTTCAAAGATATTACCATACAAGCTGGTATTAAAGAAGACGGATTTGGGCTTGGTGTCGTTTCCGGTGATTTCAATAACGACGGGTGGCCGGATATTTATGTAGCAAACGATTTTCTTTCGAATGACGAACTCTGGCTGAACAATCATAATGGCACATTTTCAAATTGCATTAGCCAGTCGATCCATCATCAGAGTTATTCGAGCATGGGCGCAGATGCCGCGGATCTGAATAATGATGCCCTGCCCGATATTGTTACACTGGATATGTTGCCGGAATACAATGAGCGTAAGAAAATTACTTTCTCATTAATGAATCATGACCGGTATGACCGGGAACGCGCTTTTGGATATGAACCGGAATTCATGCGAAATATGCTGCAGCTAAACAATGGTGTCCAAATGCATGGAGATACCAGTATTCCTTTTTTCAGTGAAATCGGACAATTGGCCGGCATCCAGGCAACAGACTGGAGCTGGAGTGTTTTACTCGCTGATTTCGATAATGACGGATGGAAGGATATGCATATTACAAACGGAATTGGCAGGGACTTTATAAACGCGGATTTTCTGGAATTCAGCAGTAATGTCTTCAACAGTAACCTCCCGCGGAAGGAACAACAGGATGCCATCCGGAAAAAACTCGCCGATCTGAAACATATCAGCCTGCCGAATTATTTATACATGAATAATCATGATTTGACTTTTGCAGATAAATCGGAAGCCGGTGGTATCAGCGAACCTTCTATGTCTAACGGTGCCGCATATGTGGACCTTGACAATGATGGAGACCTGGATCTGGTGGTAAATAATATAAATAAAGAAGCCTTTGTTTTCATAAATAATACAAATCAAAAAGACAAACCAGTAAGAAATCACTTTTTAAGTCTCAGCCTGACAGGTGACCATCCGAACAGACAGGGCTTTGGTGCAAAGGTTTACGTGTATGATCGATCGGGCGTTCAAATGCAGGAGGAAAATCCGGTGCGCGGTTATTTTTCTTCCGTGGACCGGCAACTGGTCTTCGGACTGGGGACAAATGATCATGTCGATTCGATACGGGTGATCTGGCCCGATAACAGACAGCAGACAATCAAAAATTTTCAGGCTGATACAACATTCAATCTGTCATGGAAAAACGCGATGGACCATTCAACCCCAATACCCGACAAGGTTCCGTTGCTTTTTTCAGATATCACATCAACTTCGGGCTTATTATATAAACACCATGAAAATGCCTTCGACGATTTTTCCATACAACGGTTATTCCCGCAAAAGTATTCCCAGCTGGGACCCTTTATTGCTACAGGTGATATAGACCATAATGGCCTGGCAGATTTTTTTATTGGCGGGGGAATCGGTTATTCGGGAAAAATATTTTCGCAACAGGAAGGGCAGGGATTTACATCAAAAAATCTCACAGACAGTCTGAAGTTTGCGGAAGACATGGGCTGTATTTTGTTTGATGCGGACCAGGATGGTGATCTGGATTTGCTCGTTACGGGAGGCGATATACAATACGCCGAAAATTCAGAGTATTATAAACCCCGGTTGTACATAAATGACGGTAAGGGAAATTTCACTTTGGATATCCATGCCATTCCGGATAATGTGAAAACGATTGCCGGCTGTGTAAGTGTCGGCGACTATGACGGAGATGGTGATATGGATATATTCATCGGTGGCAGAATTTCAGGAAAATATCCGTTGCCACCCAGAAGCTTCATTCTGCAAAACAACAAAGGAGTATTTACGGATGTAACGGCAAAAGTATGTCCCGCCCTGCAAAATCCGGGCATGGTTACCTCTGCTGTGTGGACAGATTTTGATAACGATAAACAAACCGATCTGGTGATCGCGGGTGAATGGATGCCCATTAGATTTTTCAAAAATAATCATGGTCTGTTAACCGAAGTGACGGAGTCGACAGGTCTGAAACATAACAATGGAATGTGGCGAAGTCTTATTGCGGCGGATATCGACGGTGACGGTGATATCGATCTGGTAGCGGGTAACCTGGGTTTAAATTGTGAATACCGTGCCAGTCCGGACGAGCCCATGCGACTGTATGCAACAGATCTGGATGGGAACGGTAGTATGGATCCGGTATTTTTCTATTATATAAAAACCATGGACGGAGTCAGGCATTCATTTCCGGGGATCAGCAGAAGCCAGTTTTCGGAGCAGGTCCCATCGGTTAAAAAGCAATTCCTCCGTTATAGCGATTATGCAAAAGCAACCTACGATGAGATATTTAAAAATAAATCCAGCCAGGATATTCTGAAACTGTATTGTGAGGAAACAAGAACCTGCTATTTTGAAAATATAGGAAATGGAAAATTTATAAAGCATCCTTTGCCGGTTGAAGCGCAGTTCGCACCCGTCAATACGATCATTTGCGACGATCTCGACAATGACGGTTTTAAAGACCTGCTCCTGGCAGGTAATGAATACCAGACAGAAGTCATGACAGGCAGGTATGATGCATCCTACGGTTGTTTTCTCAGAGGCGGTGCTGATAAAAAATTCACACCCGTATCACCTGTTACAAGTGGTTTTATTTTGAATGGTGATATAAAGGATATGGCTCTGATCCGGATGTCGGATGGAACTAAAATAATACTGGCTGCGATCAACAACGATTCAATGCGGGTGTACAGAGTAAATCCGATAGCCAACAAACGGAAATAATATTTAATGAGAAAATGATTTCACACAGATGCCTGGATCAATAAGATCTATCACAAAAATGATATATGAAAAAAATATCTGTACTGACCATACTGTGTTTATTGGTTGTTTTGAATGGCCGGTCTCAATTTGGAAAACTTTCTCCGGCCGATAGCCTGTATTGGGCGAATATCAGGAGACTCACACAACTGGATTATCAGAACATGCTGGATCAGTTGCATATCGATTCCACCCGTCCCGGTCCTTCCGGAAATCCGCAGGCTCCCAATGCAGCGAATGCGGATGAATCAAAAGCTACATCGTATACTGCTTTACCCGATCCCCTGATATTAAATAATGGCGAACGGGTTACAACGGCAAAAATGTGGTGGGAACAACGGCGCCCTGAAATCGTCGAATATTTTGACAGGGATATTTATGGCCGGGTGCCGGAAAATATTCCGAAAGTAACATGGGAACTGATCAGTACAACTTATGATACAAGTAATCATGTGCCCGCTATTACAAAAAAACTCATTGGTCATGTGGATAATACTTCATACCCCGCCATTACAGTCAACATAGATCTTACACTCAGTACGCCGGCCGGTATAAAGACGCCGGTTCCGGTGATCATGGAATTTGGTTTTGTATTTCCCGCAGGATTTAAATTTCCTGCTCCTCCGCCGGGTACAAAAGTTGACAAAGGATGGCAGCAGCAGCTTCTGGAAAAAGGCTGGGGTTATGCCGTAATTATTCCGGCGAGTTACCAGGCCGACAACGGAGCCGGACTTACCCAGGGCATCATCGGCTTGATGAATAAGGGACAGCACCGGAAACCGGATGACTGGGGTGCGTTGCGCGCCTGGGCATGGGGTGCGAGCCGCGCCATCGATTATTTTGAAACCGACAAATCAGTAGATACCAAAAGGCTCGGTATTGAAGGATTGTCAAGATATGGAAAAGCAACGATTGTTTCGATGGCTTATGAGCCCAGGTTTGCCATTGCATTTGTTGGTTCTTCCGGTGCAGGCGGTACAAAAATTCTGCGAAGGATATTTGGAGAGCAGGTAGAAAATCTGGCTTCATCCGGAGGATATCACTGGTTCGCGGGAAATTTTATAAAATATGCCGGGCCACTTACGGTCTACGATATGCCCGTCGATGCGCACGAACTGATCGCTTTATGCGCGCCACGGCCTGTATTTATCAGTTCCGGTTCTCCGAAATATGAGGGGCAGTGGGTGGACGCGAAGGGTATGTTCCTCGGAGGCGTTTACGCGGGACCCGTTTATAAACTCCTGGGAAAAAAAGATCTGGGAACAACTGAATTTCCGCCCATTGAAACCTCGTTGACAGGTGGCGACATTGCCTTTCGGCAACACAGCGGCGGCCATACCACCGGACCCAACTGGGCCACATTTATAGCATGGGCTGCGGGATATTTTAAATAAAACGAACACACGTCAGGGTCCCGTTTAAAAATTTATTAAAATAAAATTGTACAAGTAAATACTTGTGCATATATTTACAACCACTTACTTGTATATTATGAAAGCCAGAAGAGATGTATACCAGGCAATAGCCGATCCGACCCGCCGCGCGATCATCGGATTGATCGCATCCGGACCGATGGACATGAATTCGATCACCGAAAAATTTGATATCACCCAGCAGGCGATTTCACTGCATGTAAAGATTCTCGCGGATTGCGGACTCGTACATATGAAACAGCAGGGGAGAAACCGGATCTGTGAAGCGAAACTGGGTAAACTGGGCGAAGTGGATCAATGGATCAGTCAGTACCGGCAGCATTACGAACGCAGGCTCGACGCAATGGAAAAATATATTGAAAAACTAAAAAAAGAAAGATATGGAAAACGTAAAAAATAATACGAAGGACCGCGAACTGATCATCACAAGAAAAATCAATGCGCCGGTTGAACTGGTCTGGGAAGTCTGGACAAAACCGGAGCATATTGCGAACTGGTGGGGACCGGACGGATTCACCAACACGATCACAAAAATGGAAGTCAGGCCCGGTGGCGTATGGGAATTAGTGATGCATGGTCCGGATGGCACTGATTATCCGAATAAAAGTATTTTCAGAGAAGTATTGACTTTTAAAAAGATTGTTTATGAACATATCTCCGAACCGCATATACTGGCGACCATTACATTCGAAAGTCAGGGAGATCAAACCTTCATCCACTGGCATGCTTTGTTCGACAGTCGCGAAAAATTCATCGAAGTCATAAAAAAACACAAGGCAGACGTGGGTCTCAAACAAAACGTAGAAAAAATGGTCGCCTATCTGCAGGATTTTAAAATAAATAGTAAATGAAGTATTTTTTCGCGTTCCTAATTTGTGCTATTATAAATATGAACATGACAATCGCACAGAACGGTAAATATGCAGAAGTAAACGGTCTCCATATGTATTATGAGGACTATGGGAAGGGTAATACGATCGTGTTGATCCATGGGGCAGCTTCGACGGTGCAGACGAGTTACGGCCGGCTGATTCCGGAACTTTCTAAAACCCACCGGGTCATTGGTGTGGAATTGCAGGCACATGGACATAGCGATAACCGCGATGGCCGGCCGATCAGTTTTGAACAGGACGCAGTGGATGTTTTGGAATTATTAAAACAATTACACATCGACAAGGCAGACTTTTTTGGTTTTAGCAACGGAGGAACAACTGCACTGGAAATCGCGATTCATCACCCGGCCCTGGTCAACAGGCTCATATTCGCTTCTTCCATGTATAAACGTTCGGATTGCGCCCCTGCTTTTTGGCAGGGGTTTAAAAATGCACGTTTTGAGGAAATGCCGGAAGTATATAAAAAAGTCTTTCTTTCCATAAACCCAAATCCGGCGTCATTGCAAACGATGTATGATCAGTGTGTGCAGCGTATGCAAAAGTTTACTGACATTCCGGATTCATCGGTACAGGCGGTTCAGGCAAAAACATTAATTATCCTGGGTGATCACGATGTTCCGTTGATAGAAGGCGCAGTGGCTATGTATCGTTTAATGCCACATGCGAGTCTGGCGGTTTTTCCCGGAGGACATGGCGACTATATGGGAGAAATCTTAAGTTGGAAGGGAGGAAATAAAGAACCGGTCGGTCTGCCCCTCATCATGGAATTCTTAAAGTGAGGAATACTTAAAGGCGAATGGAGAGACTTAAATAATTCAATCCCGGATTATATCATCGTTTTTATTTTTCAGAAAACAGGAAAATATTTTACCTTAACATCTCAGTAACAAATCCACCCGTCTCCTCAGCCGGACCTTTTCATCCATCCGTTCCTAAATCTGCGAACATGATTTTATAAAAATACACTCATGCAAGCGAATCATTTTTATAAGGCACTATGTGCCGCTGCGATCATGATTCTTGCCTTTGTGGTATTTTGGGAATACTATTGGCGGAACAGAGGATTTACAATTGGCTATAATGATGACAAAGTGATATGGGCTGCAAACCGAAAAAAGATTTATGCGCCCGAAACAACCGTTTTCATTGGAGATTCAAGAGTAAAATTCGATATCGACATCGCCACCTGGAAATCGCTGACCGGCGAAAATGCTGTCCAGCTGGCAATGGTGGGAACTCCGGCCAGGCCTGTTCTCCGCGATCTGGCCAATGATGTGAATTTCAGGGGCAATATAATATTAGGAGGAGCAGAGCTTGCCTTTTATTCTCTCGACACGCTGCAACGCGAAACGTCAGCAAGAGACGGATTAGAATATTATTACAAAGAAACACCTGCACAATCCTTGAATGCTTCCCTGGATTTTTTCCTGGAATCAAAACTGGTTTTCCTGGAGGAAGGAAAATTCGGATTGAATTCTTTATTGAATTCTGTTCCCATTGCTAATCGTCCGGGAGTATTCACAAGAACATTACCACCGAGACAATTTTCAAATTCAGATTTTTTTCGTCAGACTTCCGAAACACCCCGGTTGCTGAATGACAGCTCGCTGCAAAGGGAGGTGATCAATTATTGGACTGCCAGTGCTTCCCGTGCAAAAATAAAACCGATCACGGGTGATACACTGCAGGTCTTTTTCAAACAGTATAAAAATTCAATCGACAAAATAAAAGCCCGCGGTGGCAAAATTGCATTTATCAGGCCTCCATCCACAGGGGCCGTCCTTGAACGGGAGAACAGGTTTTATCCCCGCGACCAGTATTGGGACCGCTTAATAAGTTATACCGGAACAACGGGATTTTATTATACGGATCATCCGGAGATTGCGCATCTCACCTGCCCGGAACAATCCCATTTAACTCCGGACGATGCCATCATTTTTACAAAAGCATTGATTCATTATTTGCGGGAAAATGGATGGACCTTCCCCCGTTCCAATGAATCCGATGCGGACAGAAATATAAAACAATAATGCATGGTATTTAACTCCTATACATTTATTGTTTTTTTTGCGATCATGCTGATTTTGCATAATCTGCCCTTTCTGTCATGGAAGACAAAAAAAATAAACCTGCTGATTGCCAGCTATCTTTTTTACGCTGCCTGGAATCCCCCCTTTATTTTATTGCTCTGGCTTTCGACGATCGTGGATTTTTTTGTAGGTCGCGCGTTGTATACACAGGAAAATAAATACAGGAAAAGATTGCTGCTCGTACTGAGCCTGATCGGAAATCTGGGGATGCTTTGTTTTTTCAAATATGGCAATTTCTTCCTTGAAAATTTTGTTGCCTTAACAAATGCAATAGGGCTGGATTTTCACCCCGCAAAACCCAATATCATTTTGCCGGCAGGCATTTCATTTTATACGTTCACCACCCTGTGTTATACAATAGATATGTATAAAAAGAAAAGTGAACCCGTAAAATATTTTTTGGATTTTGCACTCTTTGTAACATTCTTTCCTCACCTGGTGGCCGGTCCGATTGTACGGCCGCCACAGCTTGTTCCTCAGTTTCAACATCCGCACCGGGCAACGCGGTTGCAGCTATTGCAGGGATTATTTTTACTTTCCCTGGGTCTCTTCTTAAAAGTGGTCGTTGCTGACACCCTGATGGCAGGTTCATCCAACGCAGTATTTGCTTCAACAAAACCATTACCCGCGCTGGATGCATGGATGGGCGTGCTGGCGTTTTCGGGACAGATCTTTTCGGATTTTGCCGGCTATTCAACCTGTGCCATTGGTGTCGCGATGTGCCTCGGATTCATCCTTCCGGAGAATTTCCGGTACCCATATGCTGCCATCGGCTTTACTGATTTTTGGAGACGCTGGCATATCACTTTATCCTCCTGGCTCCGGGATTATTTGTATATCCCATTGGGAGGAAACCGGAAATCTGTATTCAGAACATATTTCAATTTAATGATGACCATGCTGCTGGGTGGCCTGTGGCACGGAGCTTCATGGACCTTTGTTGTCTGGGGCGCACTCCACGGGATATATCTGTGTATGGAAAAATGGTTTAAGCATATTTTCGGACAGGGACAGAAGGCAATCGGCAAACCGGTACTTCAGCATGCCAGTTTGCAACCGGCTTTTACAAACTCAAAAGGATTTCAGAATATACTGCTTGCCCTGGGAACCTTTTTCCTGATCAATGTAACCTGGGTCTTCTTCAGGGCCAGGGACTTCTCGACAGCCTGGCACCTGCTGGTTTCCATGTTTGGACAATCAAAAATGACAACCCCATTGCTGACAAACATAGATGTGATAAAAGTCTCGGTAGTCATCACACTGATTTTTATTTGTCACTGGCTGATGCGGAACAGTTCCGTTCTGGAAGTGGCAAAAAAAGTCTCCTGGTTTGCGCTGGCCTGCTTCTGGGCTTTTCTGGTGATAAGTATTATTATTTGCCAGAAAAGTGGTGATTCCTTTATTTATTTCCAGTTTTGATTTAGAATAAGCAGTCCCGGAAATTCACCATCACTGAGACAACGAAGTTCCGGCTGAACATGTAATACTCGTTGGTAATCATACACTTAAAAAGCGAGGACGCAATAATAGATACCGGCCTTCCAAATTCCCCTCTCATATCGGATGCAGTTTTATTTTTCCAATAGATACACAAAGGAAGTTTTCTGGCGTTCTATGAGAACTTGAAGGGTACCGTGTCATTGATTAAAGGCCACCCAAATGAAATATCCAATATTCCTGTTTGCGATCGCGATCGCATCCTGCACCAAATCGGCGTTGTTGCCGCAACATTATCAGAGTATTCATCAAAAATGGATCGTACAGGAAGGGCACGATCAGGCCTCCTGGAGCGCAGCGCAGTTCTGCGTTGCATCAGATTATCTGAACATAGATACGATCGATCTCTATTACAGTGACGAACCAGACAACCCCAATAAATTCGGGTATCAGCCCGGAAGTATATATTTCCATGTGCCGAATGGCAGAATTCCTACCGATGTTCCGGATATCTACGACAGATATTATTGCAAATTATTGGTTCGTACAGAGTGAATGAATCGAACAACAGGTCGCGCTCTTTCTTTCCAATATGCCCGGAACAGGAACTTCACGTGTATTTTCGGTAATTGGTATCCTCTTCTTACAATAAGGGTGCGTTTGTATAAATGTGCATTTTTTGATTCTCCGTTTCATTTTCTTTTTCAAATCTGAATCCAAGTTTCGTCAAAAGATGTATGGAGCGCTTGTTTGAAAATCCTGTGGTGGCCAGAATTATTTTAAATGCAGGCACCCCGGATATCATCCTCAAAACTGCTTTTGTAGCTTCATAAGCATAACCATGTTGGGTATACTGCGGGAGAAAAGCAAAACCGATATCAAAATATTCAAGATAACTTCTTTTGATCAGGGATATAATTCCGATGGGCGTTTTCTCTTTTTTTGTTCTGACAACCCAGTAAAGGAAATTTTCTGTCCACAGGATTTTATTTATATATTCAATGGCCTCATCTTTTGAGTGAAGATTTCGGTCACCGATATTCTCAATCCAGCCTTTTGAATTGACGATGGATAAAATAAAATCATAGTCATCCGCCTTTACGATCTCCAGTGTTAATCTGTCTGTCAATATAGAATTTTGTATCCGCGAATTTTTTATCATAAGAGTCAAATAAATGATTTCTGACCGCTACAAACGTCAATA
>DASSGT010000279.1:0-2261 GCA_035693345.1 Puia sp.
AGGGTTGCCCATGTTTCCTGACGGTTCAGGAATCGATGGCTACCAATATTACCATTAATTCATTGGACATCCACGAATCTTTTATTCTGATTTTAAACTCTCTGCTTTATCATCGGAATACCCACTCCATTCATCTCTTCAAAAATACTTTTTCCGAAAGTTGTCCGAATCAACCCGGTATATTGTCTGGTTCACACCCTCTGACTCCCATTTTAAGCCCGTAGATTTGTCATTCAACAAGGAAATAAACATCCGGTTTGCATAACAGCATTTATTTTTCAAATAGTAAAACGATTTTATGTCAGCATCAGATTTTACCACCACGCTGCTGGTGGCTCAGAGTCCCAAAGAAGTATTCCGCGCCGTTACCAATGCGCGGGGATGGTGGTCAGAAGAAATTGAAGGTGGCACCGAAAAACTCAATGATGAGTTTACATATCACTTTGAAGATGTACATCGATGTAAAATAAAATTAATCGAAGTCATTCCGGACAAAAAAGTGGTATGGCTTGTACTCGATAACTATTTTAAATTCACAAAGGATAAAAGCGAATGGAAGGATACGAAGGTTATTTTTGAAATTTCTCAAAAAGGTGACAAAACTGCGCTGATCATGACGCATCAGGGTTTGGTTCCTACGTACGAATGTTTCGAAATTTGCCAGGATGCCTGGACCAATTATATACAAAGCAGTCTGAAAAACCTCATTGTAACCGGCAAAGGTCAGCCAAACGGCAAGGATAAACCCAGAACTGAAAATGAGAAGAAACTTTTAGAAACAGAAGGATAATAATGACTATAAAAAAATCAGGATTATGGTGGCCATATGATCTTATTTTTTATTCACTTCCCTTTGTATTTCTTTTACTCTGACCAGTGCAATAAAGGCGCCCGCCATGATACATACCAGACCCAGATATGTCGCGAATATTTCATAATCATTTGATGTCAATGGCTTGTATGGAGGATGAATTCTACCTGGTCTGAAAGAAGGAGTTGATTCTGAATCTTTGGTTTCCGATTTAATATACGCAAGTATATTTTTTATGCTTTCAGGGCTCAGGTCGGTGTGATCCGGCATCGGGACCTTATTAAATTTTTCATACAGGGCGACGGCTGTCTTATCTCCGCCCTTTATTACAGATTGGGAAGAATGAACAAAATGAATGATCCAGTCTTCCGGATGCCGGTCTGTCACTCCTGCCAGCGCCGGTCCGACAATTACTTTATTTACATTGTGACAGCTTGCACAACGGTTCATGAAGATCATTTTACCTTCTTCTACCGGAGGTATAGAAAAAACACAAAGCGTGAGTAGAAACGTCACTACGGAAATGGCAATCTTTTTTTTCATACCTGACAGTATTTATAATTTAAATTCGATTTTCAAACGGTTGATATCGCGAATCAGCCTGTTAACGTCTCCTTCGTCGGTTCCCTTATAATAGCCCCTGATATGATGTAAAGGATCAATCAAAGCCAGATATTCGCTGTGAATAAAATCACCCGGGCCACCATCTCCATCCGTTGCATCGATCATCAAATCTGTCCGGGCAAATTTGTAAAGACTGATTTTATCGCCTGTCAGCAGAAGCCAGTTTGATTTTACTCCTTTCTTATCTGCATATAGTTTCAACCTTCCGACGCTGTCTCTTTCCGGATCCACTGTAAATAAATTGATCATTACATTATTTGCATTGTAATCCTGCACTCTCTTTAATTGTGCAATCACTTTCGGACATATGGAAGGACAACTGGTAAAAAAATATCCCGCAACAATTATTTTCCCGTTCCAGTCGGCCCGGGTGATTTCTTTATTCCACTGATCCCTGAATCCAAAGTTTCCGACTATATGATTTTCCGAACCGAATACCGGCAGCTTTTTTTTGTACAGGTCATACCATTTTGTAATTCCAAAAACTGTCACCGGAATGATTATGACAATGAACAAAAAAAGATATGTCGCGCGTGTGGACTTCATTGCCGGACCTTATTGATTATAGGGATTGGTTTTTGAAATTTGTTCCGGCACCGGATTATCGGGAGTAAAGGGCGGAGCTCCCGGACCCGGATTTTGAGATGCACTGATAAAGGCAGGAACATAAGAAATAACAATGACAATGGCCATGATGATCAGCCAGGGTTTGAAACTGTCGAAGAGCGGAATTCTTTTTTCATCGTGCAGGATTTCTGTTACGGGTAAATCCAATTTTCCGGGCACAGATTTTTTACTGAACATCGTTCCAAAAAAAACGATGAAA
>DASSGT010000280.1:0-2493 GCA_035693345.1 Puia sp.
GGTGCTTTTCAAACTACATTCGGGGGTGGAACCCAGGATGGTGTACTTGTAAAATTATCTCCCGACTGTAAATCAATCATCTTTGCCAGCTTTCTGGGTGGCACGGGAGAAGACGCCTGTTTCGTCTTAAAACTGAATCCCACAACCGGCGACATCTATGTAGCGGGTGCCACAACCAGTACGAATCTGAACGGTAATAAAACAGGTGTTATCCAGCCTGCCTATTCAGGTGGTGTTTGTGACGGATATATTTCCATCATCAGCAATGACGGAAGTACATTGAAAAAAACAACCTATCTGGGTACCTCGGGTTTCGACGCCATCTATGGAATCGAATTTGATAAAAAAGGGTTTCCATATGTCATGGGCTCTACCACGGGAACCTGGCAAACGACCGCGAATGTTGGTTTTATCAATGTCGGGGCAAAACAATTTGTGGCGAAACTCAAGCCTGATCTTTCTGATTATATATACTCTACGACATTTGGTTCAGCAGCACCCAATCCAAATATATCTCCGGTCGCCTTCCTGGTCGACCGTTGTGAGAATGTATATGTTTCCGGCTGGGGAGGTTGGTTGTTTGCTGATGCCGATCCTTATGGTTTAGCCGGAACCGCGGGCATGCCCGTTTCTTCCAACGCCATCAAAAAGATTACCGATAACAGGGATTTTTATTTTATTGTCATTCAGAAAAATGCCTCCGCGCTTTTATATGCTACCTATTTCGGTCAGAATGATGGTCCACAGAGCATCAGCGAACATGTGGACGGAGGCACCAGCCGTTATGATCAGAATGGAATCATTTATCAGGCCATCTGCGCCAATTGTTCAGATCACAGTATTACTCCCTTCCCCACTTCTCCGGGCGTGTGGTCACCAAGAAACGGAACCGGCGGGGCAGGGTGCAACCTGGCAGCCATAAAGATTGCATTCAATTTTGCAGGTGTTTCTGCCGACCCGCGTTCTCTCATCAATGGTCGTTACGATAGTTCAGGTTGCGTTCCGCTGCAGGTTCAGCTGATTGATACCTCTCATAGTGGAAAACAATATATCTGGAGTTTTGGTGATGGCTCGCCCGACACCGTCGTTACCGGATTTCAGGTCTGGCATACATATAATTCATTAGGTACATTTCGAGTGAGGCTGATCGCGATCGATTCGAATAGTTGCAATGTAGCAGATACAGGGTATTTGAATATCCGGGTCAGGGCGGACCGCGCGATCGTAGATTTTGATGTGGCGAAACAGGCCCCCTGCGAGTCTCTGAATTATCTGTTTACCAATACCTCCACATCTCCTCCGGCAAAACCCTTTCAGCCCGGTGATTTCACCTGGGATTTCGGGGACGGTGTTCGCATTCCCGCCGATAATCCGCCCGCTTCCGTTACCCATGCCTATGCAAACACGGGCACTTATATGGCGAGGCTGATATTAAATGATACGAGTTACTGCAATTATCCCGACAGTCTAACAGACACTTTAAGGGTGTCACCTCTGGTAAAAGCACAATTTGAAGTCAGTAACGGTTGCGCGCCGTATGATGCTTTTTTCAACAACACCTCTCTGGCCGGACAACAGTTTACCTGGGATTTTGGTGATGGAACGACTTCAACCGAAGTCAATCCGACTCATCTATATGCAGATACCGGTAGTTATGTTGTGCATCTGCTTGCTGTGGATGCCGGAACCTGCAACCAGCGGGACTCAACTACCCAGACCATCCAGGTACACCCGAAACCTACTTCAGTCTTTAATACAACCCCCCAGCCGGCTGACTACAACATACCCACCGTTTTTCACAATAACTCGTTGGGTGCCAGTCATTATACCTGGTTTTTTGGGGATAATGATTCCACAAATAAGCAAAATAATGACACTGTTATTCATCAATATCAGTTTACAGGCACTTTTACTGCCTGTCTGGTTGCTTATAACCAGTATCAGTGTGCGGATACTTCCTGTCATGATGTACAATCATTGATCAATCCCCTGCTGGATGTACCAAATGCATTTACACCGGGCCGTTTTGGGGCAAACAGCATCATCATGGTTAAGGGATTTGGAATCGTCAGCATGAGCTGGAAGATTTATAACCGTTTCGGCCAGCTTGTATTTCAGTCAAATACCCCCTCCCAGGGATGGGATGGCACTTTTAATGGAACTGCTCAACCCATCGGAGTGTATGCCTACACATTGGATGCAACCTTCGATAACGGAACGAAAACAACCCGGAAGGGAGATATAACGTTAATAAGGTAAAATGTATCTTTATAGACACTTGCCAGAAACTCTGTACCGATGATCATGCGGATTCGAATTGTTATATTGATTTTCTTCTTCCAGGTTTCAGGCGGATATATCCTGAAAGCCCAGGATCTTCATTTTTCCCAATGGTTTAATGAACCCCTCCTGACGAATCCGGCAAACACGGGCTTCATACCGGATGCAGATTACCGGCTGGGTGCCAATTACCGCAATCAATGGTCCTCGGTA
>DASSGT010000281.1:0-7185 GCA_035693345.1 Puia sp.
GTGCCTCCCCTCAATGTATGATGATATCTCCCTGTTTCGGATCGCCTGTTTCCAGACCCTTTTTAAACCAGTAAACCCGTTGCTGGGATGTGCCATGTGTAAATGCATCTGGTACAACCACTCCCTGGGTTTCTTTTTGCAGGCGGTCATCACCGATCGCATTCGCAGCATTCAATGCCTCTTCGATATCACCTTTGTCGACAATATTATTCTTTTTTTGTTCATAATGAGCCCAGACGCCGGCAAGAAAATCTGCCTGCAATTCCAACATGACCGAGTAACGGTTTGCATCTTTTTCATTTGACTGCGAACGAAGCCGTTCAATTTTCTGGGCAGTTCCATTCAGTTTCTGAACATGATGGCCTACTTCATGAGCGATTACATATGCCATGGCAAAATCGCCCGGCGCTTTGAGCTTGTCCTGCATTTCTTCAAAAAAAGAAAGATCAATATATAACTTGCTGTCATTCGGACAGTAGAAAGGTCCGGACGCAGCGCTCGCATTCCCGCAGGCAGATGCAACCGAATTCCGGAACAATACGAGTGTCGGATCAGTGTACTGCAGACCATTTTGTTTAAATATTTCTGTCCATACATCTTCTGTATCCGCCAAAACAACCTTTACGAAACTCGCACGTTGATCATCGGCTTTCTGTTGTTCAGGAGTAAGCGTTGTCTGGCTATTTTGCGGATTAATCTGTGGGATTTGGGAAGGATCCACACTATTTCCGCCGAGAAACGTATACAGTAAATAGATAATTACCCCAATAATGCCGCCGCCTGCGGCGATTCCGCCTCCGGAAAATCCCCTCCGGTCTTCAACATTGGTACTCTCACGTCTTCCAAACCATTGCATTGTATAAATGATTAAGTTTTACTGAATACATTTATCAATGCATAAGCCGTACCAGCCAATTACCGGATCGCCCAGGCCAGGCCATCCGGACCTGCCAGATCAATATGCCCGGCAACCGTTAGGGTCTTGAGATCCACAATGGCTACATAATTGTCGGGAGTACAGCCGATAAATGCTCTCGATCCATCCGTATCTATCAGGATACCAGCTCCGCCATGACCTATATTTAAACGTTTTAACTCTTTGCGCGATGCGGCATCATAGATGATCAGGTCGCCGTTTCTCAGACTTGAAATCAATACCTGTTTGCCATCCGGTGTAAATTTTAGCCGGTTTGCTCCAATGGCTTTCGCATCCAGTTTTGCAGACACACGCTTTGCAGCCAAGTCAATGATAGCAATTGTTCCATCGTCGGATGCTGCGGTCCACAACTCACGACCATTGGGTGATACATCAAATCCCTCAGAGCCTTTCGAAACAGGAACAACCGTTTGTATCCATTCCATGCGTGCTTTCGCGCCAGGGAATGGCTGTCCATTCGGTCCGGTTGGTGGCGGAAGCAGGGTGTCTGCCACGATACTCACTGTTCCGGAACTTACGTTTGTAGTATAAACAGTCTTCCCGTCTGGTGTAACGTAGATCATATGTGTGCGATCCTGTCCCGTGCCCATGCACCAGTCCAGCTGACCCGTAGCCGGATCATAACGACCAAATGCTTTAGAACCTTCGGCAGTGAACCATACTTTTCCATCAACAAAAGTCAAACCGTGCGGTCCGAATAAAGGCCTTGTGTCGATATTGGGCAATGGTTTTTGAGCGATGAGGTCAATAACATTCAATTCATGTAAACTGCCTCCTCCGTAGATGGTGACCCAGGCTGTTTTTCCGTCAGATGATGCAATCACTTCATGCGGATCAGAACCAACGGGAACCTTTGCGATAATCTTTAATGAAACAGGATCTATGATCGCCAGCACATGGTCGGCTTTTGAAAGAGCGAGCAGGGACCGCGGTGGAGTGGCCTGCGCAAAGCTGGGAAATGAAGAGCAAATAAATATTATCAGAAAAATATTCGCAATCAGTAATCTGATGAATACTGATTTCGTTTTATCGGTTTGGGACCACGTTTTGTTCATGTGATGAAAAGGTTTTTGAAATGGTGAATTTATAATCTGTAAGAAAAATTCATGCCTTTATCTCTCTGCTGTAAACCTGCCAATGCTGGTTATCCATTGTCTTCAAAACGATTTTTTCATCAGCATTCTCGATAGTAACGAGGAACCCGGTTTTATCAGCGATCACATATTTAGCCAGTTCGGTGATCCAAAAGTCGGGATATTTATTTTTTAAACCTGCCCGGAGTGAACCCGGTAATTTATCAGACAATACATTTTTCGCAATTCCCATCAGTTCGGCATTTTCAGAAAAGAAAACATACAGGGTGTGATCGTTCTGGGTGAATGTCGCTTTATAGTAGTTTCCCCAGCCTTCCCATCGCACTTCAGTCGCCTGTGAAAAATTGTTATTGAATGCAGCTGTTATTGTTTCAGGCACCATGACTTTCCCTGTATTAGCCAGCAGTATATGGGCGATTAAAAGAAAAGCCGCCATCCAGGTGATAATTTTCTTTTTCATTTTTATAAATTTTTGAATTTAAAAAAAACATCCGAGGGCAAAACTAGGACGACGAATGAAAGGTGCCCGTTAAATGCGACTAAGTCATTGAAATCTGCTGCAAACCATAAGAATGCTGAGAATTTGAATAGATCACTGAGCCCGAAGTTCATTAAATCAGGAACTTCCCGGGCTGGAATACACCGCGAACCCTGCGAGCAAATGATCAACAGGAAGAGTTTTGATTTCAAACTGGCAGGACCTGTATAATATTGGTAACTTTATTTTACCGATGAAATATTTTATATCCATTATTCTGTTCACTCTGCAATTTATTGTGGCCGGAGCCCAGGACTCCATTGTGCACAAATCTAAAAAGCAAACTGCCATCTCAGATACCATCCGTACCGGGCACCCTGTAAAAAGAGGTGTTGGTAATATGACTCTGCCGGAAAGAAAAAAACTCGAATATTTTCGGGATACCGTTCACCGGGCACGACGAAAATTTGATTCCACTCTTTTTACAACCGTCAACGTACCGTCTACGAGTGATTATGCCGAAGACCTCGGAAAGATTTATGAGTTACTGAACAAGGAATCAGGTATTATGGAATCATTTGTCCGATTGCCTGCCATTCGGGATTATCTGAACCAGGGAGATTCTGCATTGGAAATATTAAGGGAACGATTATTTCAGAGCGACCGTGCATTTAATATACGAAATCTCCAGATGTTCAATTCCCTCCTGGACGTGCTCGACAAAAATACCGGTTACTATTCAAGATATCTGGAGCAATATGATACGGCACTTGACGAAGTCCGGAGCGATATAACAGATTTACAAAAAGATACATTAATGATGCAGCTCTTCCGGGATTCGGCGCTGAAGAATGCATTTCAGCCGCAGCTGCAACAACTAAAAACGAAATGGAGACAGGTGGACAGCCTGATCGCAGAGAGCGGAAGAGAAATTAATACTTTAAAATCCCAGGCATCAGCCCATGCAATCACCATTGGAGAACTTTTATTCAAAGTGGACGCTTCACTAAAATCGACGGGATCCGAAGCTTTTACAAAGGAAAGACGTTTTTTATGGGAGCCGGGCAATTCCACGGTCGATTATTCGGAAGACAGTTTCACGGGATCAATGACTGGTGAATTACAAATGGCCGGGATCTATTTTTCCAATACTTCAAACCGGAGGCTCTGGTTGATATTTATTGGTTTGTTGTTTTTTTTCTGGGTTTGGACAAATTACCACACGTTACGAAAGTTAGATAAATTAGAAGCCATTGAATCATTTCAGATAAAATTTATAAGTCCGTTACCTTTTACTGCTTCTCTGATCTTTACATTAAGTCTGGCTCCGTTGTTCGATCTGCAGGCTCCCAGTATTTATCTGGAATCCGTGCAGCTTTTTTTAATGCTCGTCCTGACGATCCTTTTTCGGAAACATCTCGAACGAAGGCTATTCTACGGCTGGTGCGTCTTCATGATTTTATTCCTTTTATTACTGATTACACGTATCATGGATTTATCGCTGAATTTTCAGCGATGGGCAAATTTTCTGGTGGATTGCGCATCGGTTGTTTGTGCTCTGATTTTTCTGTTGCGTTATGCAAAGAATTGTGCAAGATGGATCCTGTTTGCGATAGGCTTTTATATCTTATTCAATACACTGGCAGCTTTGTCGAATATGTTCGGACGGGTTACTTTTTCCCAGATATTCGGATATACGGCTGTTTACTCTTTCGCACAAACTATCAGCCTGGCTGCCTTTGTCCAGATTTTGCAGGAGGCATTTCTGTTACAGATTCAGACCAGCCGGATAAAGAAAAAATATCCGCGGGAATTCAATTATGAAATCATCTCAAAATCCATCCGGAGATTTTCTATGTTCGTGGCCGTACCCTTATGGCTGATAGTGTTTACCACGAATCTGAACCTGTTTGATGCATTGAACGACTGGCTGACTGACTTTTTCACAAGCAATCGTCAGGTGGGAAATTTCTCCTTCACAATCGGCGGCATCCTGCTCTTTTTGGGAATTATATGGCTATCCAATTTTCTGCAAAAATATATTGCATATTTCTTTGGCGATACAGGCGATGATGCAGCTTTCGATGATAAGGGACAAAGATCCAGACTCATGGTTACGCGACTGATCTTATTAACTTTTGGTTTCTTACTGGCGGTTGCTGCCTCCGGTCTGGCCGTTGACCGGATAACCGTTATTCTGGGTGCTCTTGGCGTAGGTATTGGCCTTGGACTGCAAAGTATTGTGAACAATTTCGTATCTGGTGTGATATTGATATTCGACCGGCCGCTCCGGATCGGCGATACAGTTGATATCGGAGACAAAAGAGGCCGGGTAAAAGAGATCGGAATTCGCAGTAGTACCCTTCTGACAGAAGAAGGTGCGGAAGTAATCATCCCCAATGGGGATGTGCTGTCACATAATATCATTAACTGGACCCTTAGCAACAATCATGTACGTCAGATCATCAATTTTACCATTGCGAAACCCGCCAACATCGAGGCCATCGGAGAAGATGAAATTAAACAGATTATACTTAAGAATTCCAATGTGATGAATCAGAAAGAACCTGATATTATGATGGACACCGCCAGTTCCAAAAATATTGAACTGAAGATTTACTTTTGGATAAAGGATTTCAATCAGGGCACTGTTACCTCGGCTGATATAAAAGCAGAAATCTATGAATACCTTGAAAAGAAAGGATTGACTATTATTTAGCAGGCATTTCTCGTATTTCTAATATATAAAAAACCGTCGATTGCTGAGAAAAAATACTTATCAGAAACATACTACGACCAATGAGTATAAAACTCAAAGCAGCTATCCTGGATGACTATCAGAAGGTCTCCACATTCTTTGCTGACTGGTCCGTGATAACCGACCGGGTGGAGCTGACGATTTTTGATCAGCATGAATCGGAAGAAACCAGATTAATCCAACGGCTGCTGCCATTTGAGATCTTATGTGTTATGCGTGAAAGAACTCCTTTGAACAGAAAGATTCTTTCGCAATTGACAAATTGTAAACTCATCGTTTCAACAGGTGCCAGGAATGCATCCATAGATCTGTCAGCTGCGGAAGAATTTGGCATCACTGTAAAAAATACTGGTTATCTGGCCAGCGGAGCTCCGGAATTAACATGGGGTTTAATATTGGCAATAGCACGTCATATTCCTCAGGAACTTCATAATATCAGATCAGGCAACTGGCAAACAACTGTCGGAACAGATCTCAAAGGAAAAACGATCGGGATCATCGGGCTTGGACGAATAGGCAGCAGGATTGCGAAATATGCGCAGGCATTTGAAATGAGAATTCTGGCCTGGAGTCCCAATCTTACAAAGGAGAAAGCAATAGAGGATGGCGCCATACCGGTTACAAAAGATGAGTTATTTAAAGAATCAGATTTTATAACCATCCATATGGTTTTGGGTGCGCGTTCAAAAGAACTGATCAAAATGGATGAACTTAAACTTATGAAATCAACGGCCTTTCTGATCAATACATCAAGAGGGCCCCTGATCAAAGAGTCGGATTTGATAGAAGTTCTGAGTGAGCGAAAAATCAGGGGTGCTGCGTTGGATGTATATGATGCTGAGCCCCTGAGTCCGGATCATCCGTTCAGAAAATTAGATAATGTTTTAGCAACCCCTCATATTGGTTTTGTAACGGAAGAAACGTATCGCTTATTTTACCAGGATACGGTACGGGCTATTGAGAGTTGGCTGGCAATGACTTGAAACAATTTATTGTAGAAAAAATGGCCTTTGATAAAACACATGTCAGCAGGGAACCCAACGGATTAATAAGTTTGCTGGCATGCAAATGCCCGCGTTGCCGTCGTGGGAAAATGTTTGCGAATGACAATCCGTGGAGATTAAAGCAAACAATGAAAATGAATGAGACCTGCCCGGTCTGCGATCAGCCTTTTAACCCGGAGGTAGGCTTTTATTTTGGCTCCAGTTATATCAGTTACGCGTTGACAGTAGCTCTATCTGCAGCCACTTTTATCGCGTTCTGGGTATTGATTGGTTTTCCGTTTTCCGGAAATAATATTTTTTACTGGCTCATTGGCAATGCTATTTTATTGATCGGCATGCAACCCTATCTGATGCGTGTATCCAGAACCGGCTGGCTGGCTTTTTTTGTACGACACGACGCGGATTGGGCGATTCACCCGCCGGTCAAACCGGAAAGAACAAATAAAGACCAGGAAAATAACTGGTAGGCACCCAAATAAAATTTGAAACTTTGTATCATGCAATCCAATCCAGATATTAAAACGCTGCCGGGATTGTCCAGCGTTTCCCAAACAATGGACGCGGTAGAAAAAGCTCTGACCGGTCATGGGATTTTTATTTATGCGCGCATTGACCAGGAAGCGGAAGCCGCCAAAGTTGGCCTTAGTCTAAGACCCATGAAATTATTGATTTTCGGAAATCCACGCGGTGGTATACCACTTATGAACGCAAATCCGCTATGTGGCCTGGATCTGCCTTTGAAAGTTCTTGCCTGGGAAGACAATGATAAAAAAATCTGGCTGAGTTATAACTCTTTTTCTTATTTGCAAAAACGCTTTGATCTGCCGGCTGACCTGATTCAAAAAATATCGGGGGTTGAAAATATTATTCATCAGGCTCTGGGCAATTAAACTTTAAAATAACCGTATGTCGTC